>NZ_RZPF01000015.1:6268-21777 GCF_004022735.1 Mesorhizobium sp. M7A.F.Ca.AU.001.01.1.1 | reverse complement strand
ATATTCGGTGTGGCCGGGAAAGCGAAAGCCGGCATCGTAGAGCGGCTTCTTGGCGATGGGGCAGGTGACCACGGCCGAGGCTTCGCGGGCAAGGCAATCGGCGACGGCGCGGTCGATGGCCTCGATCGTGGCGGCCGCATTGGCCGGATCCGGCTGGCCGGGGCTGTCGATGCAGCCTGCAGCCAGCGGAACGATCGGCAAGGCGCGGGCAAAGACCTGCGCCGCTTGTGCCGGGGTGGCTTCGGCGATCGGCAGCGAGAGGCCGAGCAGGCGCGCCCGGGAGGCGATCAGCGCCGGATCGGCGAGCAGGTAGAAGGGGGGCAGGGCGGCAGCTTCACGCGCCATGAAGGCGGCGATGGCGATCTCCGGCCCAATGCCGGACGGATCGCCGGCGCTCAACGCGAGCGCAGTCACTGCGTTGCCCACGTCAGCGCTTGACGATGCGGGCTTTTGCCTTCAGCTCGTCGACATATTTCTTGCTGAGCGCGTCGGCATCCTTGTCGCCGCCGGAGCCTTCGGCCTGGAACGCCATCTGGGCAACCTTGTCGTCGGACACTTCGCGCGACGAGCAGATGCCGATGAATTCGACGCCGCGTTCGGTTTCGCGCGTGACGGTGGCACCGCCGACTTTGGTAGCTTTGATCTGCTCGGCCCAGTCCGGCGGCAGTTGCGGCGCCAGCACCCGGCCCAGATCGCGAACGGTGACGTCGATCAGGCCCTTGGCGAATTCGCGCGTCGTGTTGCAGCCGTTGAAGCGGGCGCGCATGGCGTCGGCCTCTCGCTTGCGTTTGCCCAGCGTCGCGCTGCGTTCAGCCGCCGGCACCACGAAGATGACCTGCTGCAGCATGTATTCGGTGGCGCTCGGTTTGGCGCCGCCTTTTTCGAGCATCTTCCTGACGAGATCCTGTTCGCTGACGGCGCCGGTGCCGTCGCCGGAACGGTAGCGCGCGCTCAAGGCCTGGTTCCAGGCCATCTGGGCGCGGATGAATTCCTTGAAGTGGCTCTTGGTGACGCCCGACTTCTCCATGACGCCGTCGAGCTGGCTGAGCTGCATCTTGTTGCTCGAGGCAAAGCGCTGGTACGCGGCATCGACCTGGGCGTCGCTGATGCGGATACCAAGCCGCTTGGCCTCGGCCATACGCAGCGTCTGGTCGATCATTTCCTGGCCGGCATCGCCCTTCTTGCGCTGCAGCTTCAGGAAAGCGGCGCGATGGGCGATGTCGCCGGTGGTGACAGGAATGTCGTTGACGACGTATTTGATCTCGCTGGCGAAAGCCGGCGGCGCCATTACGGTGATCGACACGGACGTCGCCGCCACGAGCAACGCGAAACCTGCTGAAAAGAGGTATTTCCTCATCGTTGGCATCCCAATTCTATCCCGGTCCCGCCCAATTTGATCTTTCCAGGTGCGCGAAATCCGTGCCAGCCCTATGCGGCGAAACGATGTCGCCGATTGTTACTGGATCGTGTCGACGGCACTGGTCGACGAGCCGAAATCGCCGAGGGTGCGGAACGACAGATTGAAGCCGATGGTCTGCGACACCTCCCTGGTGTTCAGATCGCGCGACTGCGAGTAGGTCATCAAATAAGTGAAGCAGGAATCGTTGTAGGCGAAGCCGACGCCATCCTTGACCAGCAGGCTCTGCTGCAGGTCGTAGGTTCCTGTGCCGAAGACGCGCCAGTTTTCGGCCAGATGCGTGGATGCACCAAGCGTGACCTCGTGGCGGTCGGTGGTGAAGCCGTACAGCGGCTGGGCCTGGATGAAGGCGTATTTGGCGCTCAGCGACACAGGCAGGCCGGAATAGGCGGCCTTCACCTCGGCGCGGCGGATCTCGAAGCTCTGTTCGTCGAAACGGCCGCTGACCGAGGCCGCGAAGCCGTTGGGGCTGTTGATGCCGAACAGGCCGACATAGTCGGACTTGGTCGTGTCGAGGCCGGAGTTTGCGCCGACATTCACCAAATCCGGCGCGGCGAACGAATTCTCGCCGCCAATCTGATAGGATTGGCCGAAAATGGCATTGGTGCCCCAGCCATTGTTGTAGGAGCCGGAATAGCGGAAGCCGACATTGGCGCGCGAACCGCCTTCGACGCGGTCGTAGCCGGAGAACTTGTCGCGTTCGAACAAGGTGGTCGCATCGAAGACCATGCTTTGGGCGTCTTCGTTAGGCACTGAGAGGCCGCCGACATATTGCTCGTTCGGACGCATGAAGACCTGTGCCATCGGTTCGATGACATGGCTGGACCCGCTGGCCATGGAAAACAGCACCGGCCAACGCATCTCAAGCCCGGCGGTTGCCATGTAACGGGCAAATGACGAGCGCATGTCGTCCTGCTCGCCCAAATGCGTCGCCATTCTGTCGATCGCGTCCAGCGAAGCCGACGACGCGTTGAGGTAGTCGACGTCGCCCTGCAGCGCGAGCAACGGCGTCAGCACCAGCCCGCCATCGGTGACGAAGCTCCGCTTCCACTCGGCCTCGGCGGTGAGACGGCCCGATTCGCCTTCAATGCCGCGGACGCGCTGCGTGGGAGTGAGGGCATTGTAGGGCTCGACGAAGGTCTCATCGACATCGTCGCGGCGGATGACACGCGCGTTGACATTGAGCGATAGCTGGCCGCCGGCCACCGACGCATCAGGAATATAGGCGTAGTCGAGCGACGGCAGCACCCAGGGCTGTTGTCCGCTTCGCGCAGAGGCGTTGTCGTCAGGTGTATCTTCCTGCACATCGAAATGCATGGCGCGCACGTCGAAATAGTTGCGGCCGTTGAGACCCGTCAAGTAGACCGACGACTGGTGGACGCTGCTATTGTACTTTTCGATGCCGTAGGTGTTCGAGAAATTCTTGTCGGTCTGCAGCAGCACGTCCCAGCCGAAGTTCCAGCGTGAGTTGATGGCGAACTGCCCCTGGGTACCCATCATGCCGCGGAATTTGTTGGGATCGCCGGCGCTGCCCGAATTGACGTTGTGGCCAGAGCTGGAGGGGAAGGCAGTGGTGTCGAGGAAAGCGTCGGGATTCTGCTGGTGTATCCCGGCGATCTTCAAGCTGTACTCGCCATTGTTGAAGCGCTGACGCCACTCGGCCTCACCGAGGAAACCCTGCTTGGTATAGCCGGTGCCGGTGACGGTCAGGTCGTAGGTCGGCGCCAATGCAAGATAATAGGGGACTTTCACGCCGACGCCGAGATCGCTCTTGTAGATGATGCTCGGGATCAGGAAGCCGCTCTTGCGCTTCACCGTCGGGTCGGCAATTTCGAATGCAGGCAGATAGGCAAGCGGAAAACCGAAGAACTCGAAATTCGCATTCTCGAAGCGAACCGTCTTCTTCTCGCCGTTCCAGATGATCTTCTTGGCCTTGACGCGCCAGGTCGGCGCTTTGTCCGGCTTATCCTCGCACGGCTCGCAGGCGGTGTAGACGCCATTGTGGAAGGTGGTCAGCACGCCGCCCATGCGTTCGGCGCTTTCGGCGGCGAAATAGGCCTTGTCGATGGTTTCGACCCGCAACGCGTTGACGAAGCCGTCGGCGAAGTCATCGGTGATGTCGATATGCTGCGAATTGATCTTGGTACCGTCGCTGTTGATGACTTCGACGTTACCGCTTGCGACCATTCGCTTGGTGTTGCGGTTGTACTCGACCCGCTGGGCGACAAGGCGATTGCCACCATAGTCGATCTGCACGCCGCCAACGGCGGTCACGGTCTGGTTGTCGTTGTTATAGACCAGCGTGTCGGCCGCCAGCAGCATTTGCGAGCCGGACGGAACCGATGTCGCCATGTCGCCGACGTCCTGCGCAAGCGCCGGTGCCGGAACGGCGTAGGCAAGCACGCACGCCAAGGCGGTCGCCGCATAGAGGCGCGCCAAACCGGCCTGCCTGTTGCTGGGCAAAAACGCCTCCCTCACTAGCCGTCTTCCTTGTATAGCAGGAAAGTCACCCCGAAGAACATAGCCACCATGACCGGTACCCAGGCGGCTACGACAGTCGGCACGAATCCCGCCACGCCGAATGCCTTCACCAGAACCGAAACGACATAAAGCAGAAAGCCAGCGATGATGCCACCCAGAATCATCGTCGCCGACTGCCCCATCCTAGCAAATCGCATTGAAACCGTTGCCGCGATCAGCGTCATGGCGACGAGAAGGAACGGCAACGCCACGAGCGAATCAAACTGCATGGCAAAGGCATTTGCCTTGAGGCCGAAGGAGCGGGCAACCTCGATCTTTCCGGGCAGGTCGTAGAAGGGGATGGTTTCCGGGCGCGCCAGCCGCTCTTGCACGAATTCGGGCTTCAGATTGGTCGGTACGCGATCGGTTGCCGATGCCTGGATCGTGCCGTTCTGGAACGTCTTGACGTCCTGCAATTCCCAATAGCCGTCGCGCAGGAAGGCACGGGCAGCATCCTTGCGCTCGACGATGTTGCCTTGCGGGTCGAGAATGAAGAATACGACATCGGCCATTTCCAGGCCCTGGTTCAGGATGGCCCGCGCACCGATGATGGTGTCCCCCGAACTGGTTTTCTGCCGGATCCAGGGCGCGGCATCGGCCGAGACCGTATTCGATTT
This sequence comes from Mesorhizobium sp. M7A.F.Ca.AU.001.01.1.1, assembly GCF_004022735.1. Classification (NCBI taxonomy): domain Bacteria; kingdom Pseudomonadati; phylum Pseudomonadota; class Alphaproteobacteria; order Hyphomicrobiales; family Phyllobacteriaceae; genus Mesorhizobium; species Mesorhizobium sp. M7A.F.Ca.AU.001.01.1.1. The sequence continues at coordinate 17,223 of NZ_RZPF01000015.1, read as the reverse complement.
GCCGGAACGCAGCTGGGTTTCGATCTGCTCGGACCAGGAGAATGCGTGCGCGGCGAGCGGATTGATGACGCCAACCGACAGGACGCCGAACAGCAAGGCTCCGATACAGCAGGGCAAGAGGAACTGCCAGGCGGAAACACCGGCGGAACGCGCGATGACCAGCTCGTAGCGCCGGTTCAGCGACACCAGCGTCGCCATCGCCGAGAAGAGACCGACGAACGGCACCGTCTGCAGCATGATCATCGGCATGCGGAGGCCTGAAATGGCTACCGCCGTGCCGTAGGTGAAGCCGGGCAGGCCGGTGGTGCGGCCGGACAGCTCGGTGAAATCGATCAGGAACACCAGCGCCAGGAGGCCGATGAAGAACCAGATGGTGATCGTCACGTAGCGGAAGAAGAAATAGCGGCCCAGTGTCCAGCCCATCAGCCGACCCCTTGCCCTGATGTGCCGCGCCTGGACAAACGCAATTTGAAAGCATTCCAGCTGTCAGCGATGCGCGAGGCGAAGTTTGTCATCCAGTCCGCCCAGGTCACGGGCAGTTCCAGTGTCCGGTTCGAGACGATGAACCAGATCGCCACCGCGGAAGCCACGATCGGCACACCATAGACCATATAGGCATATTGCGGGATCTCATCCGCCTTGCTGGCGGCGAAAAAGCCCAGCCAACGCACGAACAGCGATATCGTGATCGCCGTGATCAGCGGATTGACGCGCGCCTCGCGGTGCGAGCGCGCATCCCCGGCGACCGCAAGCGCGATCAGCGCGAAAACCATGGAATAGGTCCATTCCGAGAACCGCTGGTTGACTTCGGCCCGGTATTCGTAGGGGCTCTGCTGATAATACTTGTCGTTGGCGCTCGGGTTGAGCAGGTACTGCGTCGTCTGGTCCTTGGGCAGGAGCGTCACCGCTGAAGCCGCCGCCATGAAGGCCGACATGTCGAAGGCATAGGAGGTGAAGCGGATGACGGAGAGATCGCCGGTCAGCGTTTTGCGATGGATGACGCCGTCATTCATCATCAGCACCTTTTCACCGCCGCGTTCGATGATGCTGCCGGTCTTGGCGTAGTAGACGAGGTTGACGCCTTCTTCGCGCGAATCGGCGACGAAAATGCCGCCCAGCCGATTGTTGGGAAGGCGCTCGCCGACCTGCAGGAACAACCCGTCGTCGATCTTGCGGAAGGTACCTTCCTGGATGATCAGCGACAACAGATCCGCGCGTGACGATGCCACCAGGGCCCGGTTCTTCTGCCGTGCGTAAGGATCGATGCCGTTGTCGACGGCAAAGGAAAAAACGGCTGCGGCGAGCGCCAGCAACATGATCGGCCGCACGATCGTCCAGCGCGAGGCTCCCGCGGCGTTGACGACGGCAAGTTCGGAATCCGAATTCATGACGCTGAGTGTCTGTGCGACCGCCACCACCAGCGCAAAAGGCACTACGATCGGGATGATGGACGGAAGGATGAGGGCGGCGACTTCGAAGAAGGTCAGCGCCGATTGGCCGCTGTCGGTGACCAGATCGATCTTTGCCAGCACCTGCGTCGTCCATACGATCGCCAGCGTCCACACAAGAGCGGCCATGAAGACCACGAAAGCGCGGCGCATGATGTAGCGTTCAACGACCTTCATGAAGGCTTTTCTCGATTTTTTCGAACGGCATCATGCCGCCGAACAAGGTAGCTGTCCGGCAGCGCCTGCACAACTGGCTCATCAGATGGTCTATCCGGGTTCTGTCCCACATCACGCCCCCCGGCTGGGCGGAGTGTCGGCGGGAATGGATAAGAAAGGGCGAACATCGATGGTTAACAACAAGTTGCGGCAAAAAGCGGGGCCGTGCCGCGACGAATCGTCATCGATTCCATAGGTCATATGGGATGCCAATTCGGCAAAGTCTTGCCAAATGCCGGAAAACGACCAAATGTCGCGCATCGTTTCGAACCGCTTCCCCAAAAGTCGCGCATTCCCTGAAAGCAGGACATGATGAATCAAAGACCGTCGATCGCCTTCGCCAAATTTTCCGGGTCCCAGAGCGGGGTGAACAAGAAGGGCACGGTCTTCGTGCTCGCGGCGGATGAGGGCGGCCTGAGCGACGTCGCCAAGCCCAGTGATCCCGGCAAGACACTGGAGCGGGCTTTTCCCGTGGCTGAGTTCACCGGCAAGTTCGCCAGCACGGTGGAAGTTCTGGCCCCGCAGGGAGCGTCGCTCGACAGACTGGTGGCGATAGGCACCGGCAAGGTGTCGGGACTGGACGAATATGCGTGGTTGAAGCTTGGCGGCACCGTTGCCGCGTCGCTGCGCAAGGCGACCGAGGTAGCGGTAGTCCTCGATGTGGTCGGCGCCTCGCCGAGCGCGAAGGACGCGGCAAGCCTTGCCGCGGGCATTCTCCTGCGCAGCTATTCCTTCGACAAGTACAAGACCAGGAAGGATAAGGACGACGGCAAGGCAGAGCCGAAGAAGCCGGTCAAGGTGACCATCCATACCGCCGATCCGGCCGCTGCGAAGAAGGCCTTCGCCGATGCCGAGGCGGTGATCGACGGCGTCCTTCTGGCGCGCGACCTCGTCAACGAACCGGCAAACGTGCTTGGGCCGGTCGAGTTCGCTGCCCGCGCCAAGGAACTCGAGGCACTCGGCGTCAAGGTCGAGATATTGGCTGAGAAGGAAATGAAGAAGCTCGGCATGGGCTCGCTGCTCGGTGTCGCGCAAGGCTCGCCACGCGGCGCCCGCATGGCGATCATGCAGTGGAACGGCGGCAAGCCGAAGGACAGCCCGATCGCCTTCGTCGGCAAGGGCGTCACTTTCGACACCGGCGGCAATTCCATAAAGCCGGCCTCGGGCATGGAGGATATGAAGGGCGACATGGGCGGTGCCGCCGCCGTTACCGGCCTGATGCATGCGCTGGCGGCCCGCAAGGCGAAAGCCAATGTCGTCGGTATCATCGGACTGGTCGAAAATGCGGTCGACGGTCATGCCCAGCGTCCCGGTGATATAGTCACTTCGATGTCGGGCCAGACCATCGAGGTGCTCAATACCGACGCCGAGGGCCGCCTCGTGCTGGCCGATGCGTTGTGGTACTGCAACGACCGCTTCCAGCCGAAATTCATGGTCAATCTGGCGACGCTGACCGGCGCCATCATGGTGGCGCTCGGCCAACATTATGCCGGCCTGTTTTCCAACAATGACGAACTGGCCGAAAAATTGTCGGTGGCGGGGCAGGCGACTCAGGAACGGCTGTGGCGCATGCCGCTCGGCGCCGAATACGACAAGCTGATCGATTCCAAGAACGCCGACATGAAGAACATCGGCGGCCGTTTTGGCGGCGCCACCATCGCGGCGCAGTTTCTGCAGCGCTTCGTCAAGGACACGCCATGGGCTCATCTCGACATAGCCGGCACGGCGATGGGGGCGCCGTCGAACGAGATCAACCAGTCGTGGGGTTCCGGTTTCGGCGTCAGGCTGCTCGACCGGCTGGTGCGCGATAACTATGAGCAGTGAACGGGTTCGATCACTATAGGCTGAAGCGATGGCCGACGTTCTGTTCTACCACCTGACCGAATCGACGCTGGAGGATGCGCTGCCAGGCCTCCTGGAGCGCAGCGTCGACCGTGGCTGGCGCGCCGTGGTGCAGACAGGCACCGAGGAACGCCGCGATGCGCTCGACCAGCATCTTTGGACCTTCCGCGACGATTCGTTCCTGGCGCACGCAACCGATCGTGAAGCTCATCCCGGCGAACAGCCGATTCTGTTGACCACCGGCGACGGCAATCCCAACGACGCCAAGATAAGGTTCCTGGTCGACGGCGCGGTGCCGCCTGACCTTGGCGGCTACGAGCGCGCGGTGTTCCTGTTCGATGGCCACGATGCCGCCCAGCTCGAGGCGGCGCGAGGACACTGGAAGGTGATGAAGAGCGCTGGCCACGACGTCACCTACTGGCAACAGACGCCAGATCGCCGCTGGGAGCGCAAGGCGTAGACCAGCCGCTTGTGGCGGATGACTCGATCCTACAGTCTTGCCTTGATCCGGTTCTGTTTCCGGGTGACGTAGTCGCCGTGTTTCAATCTCTTGAAAACATACCAGTCGCCATCCGGAGCCTTGCGCTGGTAGATTACTTTGCCAGCCTGGCGGTGCTCGAAGCAGGTCATCGAGCCCTTCACGCCCCAGGAACCGTGCCATTGCGCACGCCAGCACAGCTTGCCGCCGCCGGGAATGAACCACATGCCGTCGCCATAGCCCGACTTGCCTTTGTCGTGGGTCCAGGACTCGAACTGTCTCTGCTTGACGGCAAAGAAGCCGGCGCCCTTCTTGCCCCACAGCCACGAATGGTTCTGATAGATCTGGTAGACGCCTTCGTCAGGAACCGCTGTGGCCTCTTGAGCCTGCTCGGCGATTTTCATCGCCGTCTTGGCTGTCGCAGGAGCCTGGAAGGCAAGAACAAGAACGGAGCAGGCGAATGCCGCTCCAAGATAATTTCCCACTACCCGCTTCACGAAACTTCTCCACAGACTGATTTACGCCACGCCTCAATCCTCATCCCGAACCGCTGGTTCGGGATGGATCACGATCAAACAAGGAGATTGGAAGTCGATCCCGATCGCGTCGGGGTCGATCAGCACGATGCGTCTACGGCAGGACGTGCTGGGTCACCCTCCAGTCGGGCAGACCATAGCCACCCAGCCACGGCCACACTTCCTTCTGGTTGAAGTAGACAACCGAAGTCAGCGCCGGGAACTCCGCGTAGGATTTGCGGGAATCTTCCTGCCATTTCGAGACATAGTCCTGCTTCCCGACATAGCCGAGTTCCGCAACGATGATCGGCTTGTTGAACACTGCAACGCGGTCATAGCCGGGCTTCAGCAGCTCAGCGAAGGTGCGGTCGCGGCCGGTCTCGTCATCATCTTTTTTCTGCAGACCGAACACCGACAGGCCGATGACGTCGACATAGTCGTCGCCGGGGTAGTATTTTTCCAAACCCTCTTCGCCTTTGGGCGACCACATGTACTTGGCTGCGGGGGCAGCCTTGCGGCAGATGTCGACTTCGCGCTTGTAAGCGGAGATCCAGTCCTTGGGAGCCCAGTTGGCCCAGGTGAAGCGGCCGTTCTTGTCTTCCATTTCCTGCGCCCAGCGAATGGTCACCGGGCTCTTCATCTGTCCCACCAGGTCGCAGATCGCCTGCATGTTGGCGTCATATTTGCCGCTCAAAATGCCGTCGCGCAATTCGGGCGGGGTGATGCGCCAGTCCTTGGACCAGGTCCACGGCTCAACCGTGATCAGCAGCGAACGGCCGCGCTGCAGCGCATAGGCGTCGGCGAGTGGCAGCGTCGACAGATCGACGTCTTCCCAGGGCAGGAACAGCTCTTCGATGCTGGCGCTCTTGTCGGCGCTGAAGTCGCCGTAGGGATCGTAGGATCCGAACGCCGAGGCGGCGCTGCTCGTCTGGACGGGGTCCGTCGCGGCTACTGAGCCAGCGCCTCCTGCCGTGGGGAACGCGGCGCTTCCGCCCAATGCCAGCGCGATTGCAAGTGCTTTTACTGTGGAGTGTTTCATGTCGATCTCCCATGGCCCCAACCTCTTGCGGAAGTTAAGGCTTCGCCCGTGCGCATCGATGCTTGATCGACACGATTACCCAAAACCGATCGGCTCTATTTGGCAGAATCTGCGGGATTTCGGAGCGACCCGTTGGCGGATGTGCGAAACCTGACACAGAGCCACCCAAAAAATTATCTCTCAAGGCCCTATACAGGGGGCGCTCGAGAGAAAGTTCGCCGCGATACTCACAAATTCGCGTCAATATCCCGATATATCATCCCTGGCTAATTTAAGAGCCGGTCGCGACCAAGAGTCAAGTGCAATTAACGGTTGCTTAACCATGTGCGCGCGACATGGTTAACGCTGCTCTCAAAGTTCGATCCTTGCCGGACAGCTTTGGCCCATCGGCGAATTCTCCAGCGCTGAAAAATTTGCGGCTCATCGTTCACGTGCTGGTCGGTGGAAACTGTTCCACCGGACTATCCTTAACCAGTTCTGAAGAACCGTAGTTAAGAAATAACTAATTTAGTTGACTCTAAGGATGCCTGAGCGGATTCTGCTGCTGGGTTAGGCTCATCGGCCGTCGTTTGGCTGATGCTCGGGTGGCGGCAGTAAAGTGTATGAGTGTTTCCGCGGACGTGGGGATCATCGGCAGTAAGACCATGCCGAAACGGGGGCGTGGGGCAGCTCCGGGCAAGGCGGCGGAGAAGCCTCCTTTTCTGGTGCCCGTGCTGTCGGCCGCCCAGAAGCGGATCTGGAAGCTAGGACTTGCCTGCTGGTCGGTAACGTTCGGATTTTTCTGGTTCTGGTGGCTGCAGCCCGGGCACATCGAACACGTTATCCCATACATGCTGGCGACATTGACGCTCGTATGGCTGACATTCATGCCGATGTATTTTCTCTTGAACGTGCATGCGATGAAAAAGCCGTCCAGGCTTCACACGATCCCGAAGCATTCGCGTGTCGCGATGGTGGTGACCAAGGCTCCGTCAGAGCCGTTTTCCGTGGTTGCGCGAACCCTCGAGGCAATGCTGGCGCAGGACTGTCCGCATGATACCTGGCTGGCCGACGAGGACCCGTCCGAGGAAACGATTGCCTGGTGCGATGCCCATAACGTCATGATTTCGACGCGGCGCGGGCGGGAAGATTATCACCGCAAGGTGTGGCCCCGCCGGACGCGCTGCAAAGAGGGAAACCTGGCCTTCTTCTACGACCACTATGGTTATGAACGCTATCACTTCGTCGCTCAGATGGACGCGGACCACGTCCCGACACCAACCTATCTCAGGGAAATCCTGGTTGCCTTTGCCGACCCGGCGGTTGGCTATGTATCGGCGCCGAGCATATGCGACAACAATGCCGCTGAAAGCTGGTCGGCACGCGGCCGGCTGTTCCCGGAAGGGATGTTCCACGGACCTTTGCAGTCCGGCCACACGGGCGACGGAACGCCGCTCTGCATCGGCTCGCACTATGCCGTGAGAACCGCAGCGCTCAAGCAGGTCGGCGGCCTTGGCCCGGAACTGGCCGAAGATCACTCGACGTCCATGCTGTTCATTGCGGCTGGTTGGCGCGGTGTGCATGCCATAGACGCCATTGCCCATGGCGACGGCCCGCAAACCTTTGCCGATCTTGTCACGCAAGAGTTCCAGTGGTCGCGGAGCCTGATGACGATCATGCTCGAATACTCGCCCATATACCTTTCCAAGGTATCGCCACGGCTGAAATTCCAGTTCCTGTTCCGCCAGCTCTGGTATCCGCTTTTCGCCGTATTTTCGCTTCTCATGTACATCATGCCGATATACGCACTTATTACGGGTCAGAATTTCGCCAATGTGACGTATATTGACTTCCTTCTATACTATGCGCCGAACTCGATTTCGCTGATTGTGCTGGTGATGCTGTTGAAGTCCTTCGGGCTGTCGCGCCCACTGACCGCCAAGACGATCAGTTGGGAGGGAATGTTGTTCTCATTCTTCGCTCGTTGGCCGTGGGTGCTGGCGGGCACGCTGTCGTCGATCCGCGATTATCTGACCAAGTCGTTCGTCGATTTTCGCGTTACCCCCAAGGGCAGCGGCCCGAAAAACCTGCTGCCTGCCCGCGTTATTGTTCCCTATGTGGTGCTTGCAATGGGAGCTTCGCTGCCGGTCCTTCTTGTAGACCGCGCCTCGGACGCCACCGGCTTCTACTGGTTCGCTGCCTTCAATGCGTTCGTCTACGGATTGCTTGTGGTCGTGATCATCACCAGGCACCTCGTGGAGAACAAAATTTCGTTGCGTTGCAATGCCGCGAAACTCACCTTGCAGGCCTCGCTCGCTGGCGTTGCGCTCTTCGTCCCGGGCGCCGCGTTCTGTGACCGCGGCCTGGAAGGCATATATGGGCTCCAGCAGGGGGCAGGCGGTATGCGCATCGTCAGCGTGGCCTACCCGGTTTCCGGAGCCGGGCGCGGCGGGAGCGGAACCCGCACATTCCATCTTGACCCCGCCTGGAATCCGCCACGCTGACGCCGACAGGCGTCCGTGCGCAAACAACTCCCCTGAACCGCATTTGCCTTGATAGCCGGCCGGCAAGCTGTGGCAGGACCAGGCACGAGCCCAAAAGGTCAAATTTTAATAATATCCGGTCGAGTGCCGAAAGACCGCGCTCATCATATCGTTTGCATGATATTTAATAAGTCTCCCCTAATATACAGCCCATGATGTGAGTGGCGATGGGTCACTCGCGTGGTGCGGAAAGCAAATAAGAGCAATATATCTCCGCGCTCCAGCGACTTGTATTTCATGGCAGGGATAGCGATGAACAAAATAATGGAAAGAGGGGCAAGGCTCGGCAAGAAACATGCCTGTGCATTTGCCGCGGTTGCATTGATCTCGATGATGTCCGGTTGCCAAAGCATGGATGCCACCAAGACGAGCTCGATCGGCACCAAGCCCGTGGTTCATTCGCTTGGCCAGAGGGTGCACTACGCCAAGGACAAGCGGCTGCATCTGATCAACCGCAAACCGCTCACCAAGATGACCAACGTGACGCGTACGAGGGAGGAGGCCTATGCGGCCTTCGTGCGGCCGCAGCGGGTCGGCAGGCCGGCGACGGTGAAGGTCTCCTACAGTCTGGGCAATGGCGGCCCGCTCCTGGGTCATTCGCCCTGGATATGTGGTCCGAGCGGTTTCGGCCAGCGCGCCAGCTGCCGTTCGCGTTACTAAGCCATCAGACCTGAAGCGCGGCCGATTTGACTGCTGCCGGGTCTTTGCCGGGGGGCGCGAGTGGAGGGCGGGAGGTTTGCGCAGACGTTGCGCTTTGCCTCTTGCCCTCCAACCGCCATGCGTTCGTTAGGCGCGGACCTCCGTGGCATTCCGATCAGGTCACGATGCTCGGCCCGGGGCGTGCCAGCCGTCATTGTCGCCGCCCGGCGGCCGTGGCCGCGCGACATAGGCCGATGCTCCGTTCGCCTCGTGATAGACGCGTGCCAGCATTTCCGCCAGCACGCCCGACGTCACCATCTGCACCCCGGCGATGAGCATGAAGAAGCCGGTGAACAGCATCGGGCGTGTTCCGATGTCTTCGGCGAAAAACAGCTTCAGGCAAAGCAGGTAGGCAAGGATCAGCGAACCCAGCGCGCCAAGCACGATGCCGATGCCGCCGAAGAAATGTCCCGGCCGTGTGCGATAGCGCATGAAGAAGTACATGAACACCAGATCGAGCACGACCCTGAAGGTGCGCGAAATGCCGTATTTGGACTGGCCGTGGATGCGGGCATGGTGCGTCACCACCTCCTGCGCGATGCGTCTGGGGGTCGTCACCGTGGCCAGCCATGCCGGGATGAAGCGGTGCATCTCGCCATAGAGCTTGACGCTGCGGATGACGTTGCCGCGATAGACCTTGAGGCTGCAGCCATAATCCTTGAGGCGCACGCCGGTGACGCGCGCGATCAGCGCGTTGGCGATGCGCGAGGGCAGCCTGCGCATGAAAAAACCTTCCTGGCGGTCCTTACGCCAGCCGACCACCAGGTCGAGATCCTCGCTCAGCAGGCGATAGACCATGCGGGGGATGTCGTAGGGATCATTTTGCAGGTCGCCGTCGATCGTGGCGATGACGTCGCCGCGCGCCGCGTCGATGCCGGCCTGCATCGCGGCGGTCTGCTTGTAGTTGCGCACCAGTTCGACCGCATGCACATGCGAGCCGTAATGCGCTGCAAGGCGCCTGATCTCGCTCACCGTCGCGTCGGTGCTGCCGTCATCGACCAGCACGACCTCCCAGGGCTGGTCGTAGCGTTCCATCGCCTGGTGGATCCGTGCCAGCAGCGGCTCGACGTTTTCGGCCTCGTTGTACATGGGGACGACGATGGACAGCGTATGGTTCGGCATTACCGCGCCGTCAGGCAGTCCCGAAGCAGGGATGGGCAATACGTTCATTGGGATGGCTTCCTTGCAGGTCCGACAGCCGGATTTCCCGGCAGCGTCGATTTCGAGGGAAACAGCCAGGCGATCGCACCCGTGGCGATTGCCGAGCAGAAGATGAACAGGTGCAGCGCCAGCGCCGCCTGCAAGCCATTCTTCATCGTGATTCCGGAGGTGAGCAGCGCCGCCGCTGCTCCCGCTTCATAGGTGCCGAAGCCGGCGACGCCTTGCACCGGCAGTATGGCGGCTCCTTCGGCCCCAACGACGCCTGGAAAGGCGGTCGAAAAGGATGTCCCCAGCAGCATTGCCAACAACCATCCCTGCACAGTGAGCTTCAGCGACCAGTTCGCGATCGTCCACCACCAGCCATAGCGCGAGCGTCCGGTTGCTTCGGTGAACACATCTCGGAGCTTGCCGAGCTTCGCCACGATCTTGCCGCGGCCGGCCCAGTCATGCGGTGCACGCGCCCAGCGCGGCAGGTACCAGGCGGCGACGATCAAGACGGCCCCGCCCGCAATCCTAATCGCCGGATGCAGGCCCGGCCACACCGCCAGGGCGAGCACGCCGACGACGAAAGCGTCCTGCAGTCTGAACCACAGCAGTGAGGCGCTGGCGCGCATGATCGGTATGCCGAAGACCTGGCGCAGGAGCAGGGGAAAGGCCGTCTCGCCGCCGCGAAAGGGCACGACGTTGATCATCGCATTGTGGATCAGAATGACGCGCAGGCAGGCGCCGAAGCGGCCATGCACCTCGTCGCGGAACTCGTCGCAGACGCGCAGCGCACGCAAGACATAGGTGGCGAAGAACGCGATCGTCGCCACGGCGAAGGTGCCGGGCGTGATGCGGGCAAAGGCGTCGCCGACCATGCGCCAGCGCGAGTCGCTGGCGAGCCAGGCCAGCAGGGCCAGCGTCACAATGATCGAAATCGCTCGTTTCAACAATTCCTCCGGTCGCAACCGTCGAATTCCGCCAGCCGTAGAGATATTTGACCTTGCTGGCCGGCTTGTCTCGCTTAGCTTGCTGCGTTGGGCAGGCGAGGGC
>NZ_RZPF01000015.1:1016-6258 GCF_004022735.1 Mesorhizobium sp. M7A.F.Ca.AU.001.01.1.1 | reverse complement strand
CCCCAGCCCATAAGCCCAACGGCCTGACCAGATCAAGGCCGGCTGATTTCATAAATCAGGAGGTTGTCCGAATCCAGCCGCTTGGTCCCGATCTTGTTGAGATAGTCGATCACCCCGTCATGATGCTCGATGAACGGCCGTTTCTGACTGTCTTCGGCATCCTTTGCCACGCCGAACCAATCCGCGCCTTGCGTGCGAAGTTCCTCAAGCTGTGCTATCGCGATGGCATCGTCCTCGACGAACCTGGACCACTCCACGTCGCCGCCACCAGGCGGAAACACCCACCCGCGCGCCCTGCTGTAATAGACTGCGACGGGATCTCCCACCTCCGGAGCGATGGCCACGACAAGATCGCCAGGTTGGGCCCTGCGCGCCAGCTCGTCGCCAAGCAACTTTCCATTCATGGCGAAGGGCGCCTTCATCGTCCGGACGAGGGGAAAAGTCGACCAGACAAGCATAGCGGCCACGATGCAAATCGACCGCAGAATTATCCCAGGAGACGGAACGGTTTTGGCTCCAAGCGTCGCCAGGACGACCGCGCCACGGCCGCAAAACATCGCAAATGGCACATGGAATATATGATAGTTCCATGGATTGGTCGTGATCTCACGTGCCGCAGCGAGATAAACAACAGAGGCCGCTGCAAGCCATATGAAAGGTATGGCCGAAAGAGCGCGTTCTTTCGATTCCGCGACTGGCTGGGGCGGTATCCAGAATCCGACCGCCATCAAAATCATGAACGGATAGCCATAAAACCACCAGACCGACGTGTTCCAAACAGATTTGAAATAGAAATCGTTGCTGAAAAACGTCCAGAATCCAGAATCCCAGATGTATCCGCTGCCCGCGACATGAAAGGGCGGATAGGTTCGCCCGAGATAAATGGCCCAGCTGTAGTAGGCGCCGATGACGAACAGGCTGACCAGTCCGCTTATGAATACTTTGGCCGCATGCTTTCGCCGATTTTGCAAAAGCCAGCAAACCATCAGATAGAATATGACGCCTCCAGCAGCCAAACCCGGTGGTTTTGCAAGCACACCGAGGGAAAAGCTGGCTGTGGCGAAAGGGAGCAGCCACGCGCTGCCTCCCGTCCAGTATTTCGTGAAAAGCCAGACGCCCAAGGTTACCAGAGCCAGCATCGAGGGGTCGGGAAGAAACGAGCTGTCGATCATGATCGCCGCCGGCATCAGCGCATAGGCAAGTGCCGCGGCGTGGGCGTGCGTCTCGCCCCAGCATAGCGCCGTTAATCTGTGCAGTGAAAACACCGTCACCAAGCCGAAAAGGGCCGCAATCATGCGGCCGAACCAGTCGTGCCAGCCAAAGAGTTGGTAGAGTATGGCGGTCAGATAGCTGACGATCTGGAACTCGCGGCCCTGATAGCTTGGCCCGGGCCCGGTCCAGCTGACCTCGGGGAAGAAGATGTTCCAGCTGCGCTGCTGGAAATTGTCGGCCATCATCGCGGTACTTGTTTCGCGCCAGCTGAAGGCATCGACCAGCGGCAAGGTTATGTTGTGGAACCTGAACAGGATCGCAATGAACAGTATCCCCAGCAAGATCGCCATGTTGGGGCTCACGGTGTTGCGAGCAGTCGTTTCCCGGACGGTCGACTGCTGCCGGTATTGCTGACCTTCGGCCTGGTTCAATTCCGGGTCGCCCGCCATTTGAAACCGCGTCCTCCCTGACGTCTGCGGATGTTGCTTTTGAGTGCGATTGTCAGAGTTGGCAGAGCATATGACACATTTCTTAATTTTGACGACAGCGGGATGCGCACATCTGGAACGGTTGTTGTCCGTCCGCTCGCAAAGGTTGACATCACCGTTCTCGCGACTGTTAAATAGTTCATACGGCTGTCAGAGCGATGATAGTGCTACCTTGGGCAAAACGGGCATGCGAACGCCAATTGTACTGACAGCTCTGACCGGATTGCCACCGCATGGTGTCGACGGTCGACGCAAACATTGTCGGTTCGCAACTTGTATGCAACTCATGTTTCTCCTGGCCCTCTGCGGCCAGACGGCGCTTTCGGGAACGGCGCATGCGGCTGCCGCCAAAGACGGCAGACCAGCGGGAACGGTCATCGCACCGGCTCCAACTGCCTACGAGCTGCAGCTTCTTTATGCCGACCGCACATGGATATGGAAAAACGGCGCGGCCTTTTTCGCGCAGGACAATCGACGTCTCCAGGCCTGGACGTCCGGGCAGGACACCACGTCTGTCGCGGAGGGTAGATGGCTGGTGACCAAGGATGGCAAGATGTGCATGGAGCTCGCCTGGCGATCGAAAGGTTACACCGGCGAGCAGCACCGCACCTGCTACAGCCACCGCATTCAGGGCCTGAATATCGAGCAACGCAAGGATCCGGACGGGGAATGGTACGGTTTCAAGCGATCTCCCGAGGATCCTTCCGACGAATACAAGAAATTCGAAGCAGGCGACACCAAGGGCGCGCAGTTCGAAGTGACCCGCAAGCTGGTCGATGCCAAAAAGTAGGCCGCGCTTCCGGCCGCGCTGAGATGGCCGGGCTGTTCTTCCCGTGCGCCTGTCGTGGAACCCGCGAATCGCTTATGGTTGAGTGGCTCGGCAGGCGCTCGGCGCGCCGAGCGCATTTAGTCGCATTCAACTGCATCGCCTGGACGACAAGACGATGGCCTGCCATACGGTTTTGATGAAATTTAATAATTAGTGATATCTAATATAACGTGTGATGTGCGAGTGGTCACTCATGCGGCGTGGAAGCGGCCCAAGTATAGTATGTCGCAATGCGCCCCTGGCTTATACTTGATAGCAAGGGACAGAGGATGAGAAATTCCGCGAGCGTATTTCGCTCAAGCAAGAATGTCGTATCTATTGCCGCGGCTGTGGCGCTGAGCTCTATGGTTGCAGGTTGTCAAGGTATGGACGCAACTGAAACCGGTTCGGTCCTTATCAGGCCCATCGTCCACCCGGTCCGCAGTCAGCCCTCGGTCCAGCCCGTGCAGGCCAGATTTCTCGTGCGCTCGCTCCGGGCCGACCTTCCGATCCAGATGACAAGCACAATAGGGACCGAAAGTGCCTACGCCTTTGCACCGCCGCAACGGATCAAAGCCAGCACGCCGGCGCCGGTGAACATCTCGTTCAATCCGGGCGATGGCAGCACGTTCTCGGGCGGCTCGCCTTATATCTGCAGCCCTAGCGGATTTGGCCAGCGCGCGAACTGTCACCCCCGCTATCTCTGACCCGTCGGGCGACGACCGGCGCTGCCGCCCTCACTGGCGGCAGTTTCATGGGCCTGGTCTTCAGTCCGAAAAAGGGAGCGGCCGTCCTGACAATCGTATCGATGTCTGAAAGCTCCGGCACAAAGCCAAGATGTTCGCGTGCGCTTCCCGGGTCGGCGTAGAGCTCCGCCGGATCTCCGGCGCGTCGGCTCCTGAACACTGCCGGAACCGGCCTCGACGTGATTCGGCCGACCGCCTTGACAATCTCCTTGATGGAGACGCCCCGCCCTGTGCCGAGATTGACCGCAAGGCTTCGCCCGCCACCCTCGATATGCATGAGCGCTTTCAGGTGGGCGCGGGCCAGATCGGTGACGTGGATATAATCCCTTACGCAAGTGCCGTCCGACGTGTCGTAGTCGGTGCCGAAAACCTCGATCGCGTCGATGATGCCCGATGCGGCCATGAGCACTCTGGGAACCAGATGGGTTTCCGGCGAATGCCACTCACCGAGCTCGCCATCGGGATCGGCGCCACAAGCGTTGAAATAGCGCAGGATCGCAAATTTCATTCCGTACGCGGACGCATAGTCGCCGATGATCTGTTCACCCATCAGCTTGGTGCGCCCATAGGGGCTGATCGGATTTTGCGAGGAGGTCTCGCGAACCGGCAACGCCTCCGGCACGCCGTAGGTCGCACAGCTGCTGGAGAAGATGATGTTTTCGATCGAACTCGCGCGTGCGGCATCGAGCACCGCGATGGTGCCTGTCACATTGGTCGAATAATATTCGGCCGGCTCGCGAACGGACTCTCCGACATAGGCCAGCGCAGCAAAATGGATCACGGCCGTCGGCCGGTGCGTTTCCATCGCCCGCCGCAGTGCATCCCGATCCCGGATATCGCCGACGACAAGCGGCCCCCAGGCGACGGATCTCTCATTGCCGCGGCTCAGATTGTCGAAAACCACCGGCATGTAGCCGGCGGCGGCCAACTGCTTGCAGGTGTGGCTGCCGATGAAGCCGGCTCCACCCGTCACCAGGACCGCCGGCCGGCTCATGAAGCAGCAGCTCCTCTGGCGATGTGACTTCCGTAGAGCAGGGTATCAAAATACTCGACGGTACGCGCGAGCCCCTGGCTCAAGCTGATTTTCGGCTCCCAGCCGAGATTAGCCCTGGCAAAGGAGATGTCCGGCTTGCGTTGCCTGGGATCGTCGACGGGCAGCGGCCGATGCACGATCTTCGATCGGGCGTTGGTGTAATCGACGACCAGCGTCGCCAGTTCCATGATGGTGAATTCGGCAGGGTTGCCGAGATTGACCGGGTGGGCGGGCGCGTTCGGCGCATTCATCAGCCGGATAAAGCCCTCGATCAGGTCGTCGGCATAGCAGAAGGAGCGCGTCTGCTGGCCGCTGCCATAGACGGTCAGGTCCTCGCCGCGCAGCGCCTGGACGATGAAGTTCGAAACCACACGTCCATCGTCGGGCTGCATGCGGCGACCGTAGGTGTTGAAAATGCGGGCGACACGAATATCGAGACCATAGGTTCTCGAATAATCGAAGAACAGGGTTTCGGCCGAGCGCTTGCCTTCATCGTAGCAGGAGCGCGGCCCGTGCGTATTGACGTTGCCGAAGTAGCTCTCGGGCTGTGGATGCACGAAGGGATCGCCATAGACTTCGGACGTCGAGGCCTGGAATATCTTGGCCTTGTTCTGTCGCGCGAGTTCCAGAAGGTTCAGCGAGCCAAGCACGCTTGTCTTGAAGGTGTGGATCGGATCTGCCTGGTAGTGCGGCGGAGAGGCTGGGCAGGCGAGATTGTAGATCTCGTCGCACTGAAGGTCCGAAGGCAGTGCATCGACGATGTCGTGCTCGATGCAGCTGAAGCTCGGATTGCGCTGAAGGGCATTGAGATTGTATCTTTTGCCGGTGTGGAAATTGTCCAGCGCGACAACGTCGTATCCGTCCCGCAAAAGACGTTCGCACAGATGCGAACCTAAAAATCCCGCTCCTCCGGCGACAAGGGCGCGTCGTCGGCGGTGGCTGGCGTCCTTTTGGC
>NZ_RZPF01000015.1:0-1006 GCF_004022735.1 Mesorhizobium sp. M7A.F.Ca.AU.001.01.1.1 | reverse complement strand
TTCAGAACCTTGACAAGCTTAGTCATGCTTTCCTCATACGCACCGAACACGCTACCGCCGGGCCGGGACAAAGCATCGCCCGGCCACGTTCCTGAGAACGTGGCAAACCTCCGCATCTGCGGAAGCGCCATCACTGATGTGCGTCAATTGTTCTTGGCTTTCGCGAAGCTGGTGCGACTACACAACCTCCGTGCTGCCGCTCAGCATTCTCCGCGCCCCGAAATCGCGATCACACGCCCGGTGTCACCATCGATTGCTCGCCCAAATTGCACATCCCAACGCATCGAAAATATACCTGTGGAAATTATAGTCAACCAAATTAGCAATTCCTTAACCAAATGCGCTCGCGAATGGTTAATCATGAAAGCGGCTACGGCCTCTCGGACCGAAGCATGGCGCACAAGGCAAATCCTGTTTATGAATCAGCATATTGGCTCGATCGACGTCAATATGTTGCCGGACGCGCCAAGCTGTTCCTTGAGGTAGAATCAAAACCTGACAGCAAGAACGGCCAAGAATGAGCCGACAGCAATGTTCAGCGCGGCGCGCGAAATACACGGCTTAATTTTTGAGCGCATAGGTAGAACGTTATCGGCATTGTTGCGCAGCCACGCCGCCAATCTGGTTGCGCTCGCACCCCGTACGGTCCACCTCCAGGGTGGCTGCCGCAACTGGCCATCGCCTTTTGGCCGTCGGGGCGCTATTGGCAAGGTCACGATACGCCATGGTGATGTGAATGCGCTTTCTGTTTGTCCTGATCCTGCTTGTCGGCGCCGGCGTCGGTGTCATCTATCCCTGGGCGATGAGCAATTTCTCCGGGCACGAGATCGGCACCTGGCGGGTCTATGAGCAAGGCCGTTTCAAGCCGCTGACGGTGCCGCTCTCCGGCCGCGATGCGCCGGTGCGGGTGCTGGTCGACCTGACCGCAAGAGCCGAGCGCATCGTCTCGCAGCAGCGCACCGTGCTGACGCTGACCGCCGCCAGCAATGGCCGCACGGTGCTCGCC
>NZ_RZPF01000159.1:0-10257 GCF_004022735.1 Mesorhizobium sp. M7A.F.Ca.AU.001.01.1.1 | reverse complement strand
TTCCCGATTTCAGCATCAGCGCCATCGCTCACCTCCCCGGCCGGCCCTCCGATCCGCTGGCGCTGATGCTGAAATCGGGAAAGCTCGGCGGCCCCGATATCTTCACCGACGTTCTGCAAGACATGACACGGCCGAGCACTATTGCGCCGGCGATCGACACATGGCCACCGGCAAGGAGAGCATCGTGATGGAACTCGAAATCGAACGCACGAGCCTGATCACCACGACGCAGACGCTGGACGCCAGCGGGATGAATGTCGGCACCACCGGAAACATCAGCGTGCGCACGACAGGCGGCATGCTGATCACGCCGACGGGAATAGCCACAAGCGCCTTGCGGCCGGAGCAAATGGTGGCGATGCAGCTCGATGGATCCTGGGACGCTGCGTTCCGGCCGTCGAGCGAATGGGAGATGCACGCCGAAATCTACAAGGCGTTTCCCGAGGCCGGCGCCGTCGTGCATGCCCATCCCGACCATTGCGTGGCGCTGTCGTGCCTGCGTGAACCGCTGCCACTGTTCCACTACATGGTGGCGGGCTTCGGCGGCGATGATGTGCGCTGCTCGGACTATGCGCTTTTCGCGTCAAGCGAACTGGCCAAGGTTGCCGTCGTCGCGCTCAAGGACCGCACGGCTTGCCTGCTCGCCAATCATGGCATGATCGCCTTCGGCGGCGATCTCGACACGGCGCTCATCCGCACCATCAAGCTGGAAACCCTGGCGCGGCAGTACCTTTTGGCGCGCAGCGCCGGCACGCCGGTGCTCATCGAGGGCAGCGAGATCCCCGCCATTCGCGGGCGCTACAAGAATTACGGCCAGCAGAAGTAGCCGGCCGAGCAATTCCAGAAAAGGTGAAGCGGTTTCCCGGGAAAAGCGCATAGCGCTTTCCCCAGGGGATTGCCCCAAAACAAGGAACGGCTCTTCGCCCTGTTGAAGAACCATTCAGTCGACCTGCAAATGCGAGACGAAGGCCCGTCAAGCTCCATGAAGATCAGGCGGGGATCGGTTCGGCGGCCGGCGTATAGACGCCGATGGCGCCGGTGCCGATCAGCTGGTCGATGATCTCGGCGCTATAGCCGAGCACGTCGGCCAGCACGGCAGCTGTGTCCTGGCCCAGCATCGGCGGCGCGGTGAAGTCCGCGGTCAGCTGCGCGGCAAGTCCCTGCGCCGGGCGCACCATGGCGACGGAGCCGAGATGCGGATGCGGCAAGGTCTGGACGAGGCCACGCTCGCGCACATTGGGACTGTCGAAGACTTCCGGTATCGATTTTACCGTGCCGGCCGGCACGCTGGCGGCGGCACAGGTGGCCATCCAGTGGTCACGTGGCTTGGTCTTGAAGACGGCGGCTAGTTGCGGGATCAGCGCCTCACGGTTGGTGGCGCGCGCCCCTGCTTTGATGAAGCGCGAATCCCCAGCCAGATGTGGCAGATCAACGACCTTCTCGCACAGCGCCGCGAACTGGCGGTCATTGCCGACCGCCAGCGCAAAGCTGCCATCGGAGGCTTCGAATATCTGATAGGGAACGACCGTCGGATGGGCATTGCCGTAGCGGGCGACCTCTTGGCCGGTGTTAAGGTAACCGCTGCCGACATTGATCAGCAGGCTGAGCGCGCAGTCGATCAGCGACAGGTCGAGGAACTGGCCCTTGCCGGTCGTCGCGCGCTCGTAAAGCGCCGCCAGGATCGACTGCGTGGCGACCATGCCGCAGACGATATCGGTGATGGCGACGCCGACACGCATCGGTTCGCCATTGCTCTCGCCGGTGATGGCCATGAGGCCGCTTTCGGCCTGCATGACGAAATCATAGCCGGGCCGTCCGGCATCGGGCCCGGTCTGGCCGTAGCCGGAGATCGAACAGTAGATCAGCCGCGGATTTGACGCGCTGAGCTCCTTGAAACCGACGCCGAGCCTATCGGCGGTACCTGAGCGGAAATTCTCGACGACGATGTCGGCCTTCGCCGCCAGCTCGCGCACGATCGCCAACCCCTGCGGGCTTTTCATGTCGAGCGCGATGCTCTGCTTGCCGCGATTGGCGCAGAGATAGTAGGTCGAGACACCCTTGTAGCTCGGCACCGACCACGCCCTGGTGTCGTCGCCGCCGTCGATGTTCTCGATCTTCCAGATCTCGGCGCCGAGATCGGCAAGGCTCATCGTTGCCCACGGCCCGGCCAGCACACGCGAGAGATCGAGAACCTTGATGCCTTCGAGCGGCAAGCGCGCGGGTTCTGCCGTACCGGCATTCGCGGAATGGTCCTCAGTCACGATCAAAATTCCTTCGGGTGAATTCGGCAGGCTACTCAGACAGCCCTGAAAGTGTTGACCGGCTCCGGGAAATGGCAGGCGACCCGATGCGAACCACCGGCCGGATCGAGCGGCGGTTCGACGGCAGCGCAGATCGCCTGCGCCTTGAAGCAGCGCGTGCGGAAGCGGCAGCCGGATGGCGGGTTGAGCGGGCTCGGCACATCGCCGCTCAGCACGATGCGCTCGCGCTTGCGCTCCTTCTCGGGATTGGCGAGCGGCACCGCCGACAGCAGCGCCTGGGTGTAGGGATGCAGCGCCCTCGAATAGAGTTCGGCCGCCGGCGCGATCTCGACGATCTTGCCGAGATACATCACCGCCACCTGATGCGAGATGTGGCGCACGACGGACAGATCATGCGCGATGAACAGATAGGAGGTGCCGAAGGATTGCTGGATGTCCTTGAGCAAATTGAGCACGCCGGCCTGCACCGAAACGTCGAGGGCCGAAACCGGCTCGTCGAGGATCACCACTTGCGGATTGAGTGCCAGCGCGCGGGCAATGACGACGCGCTGGCGCTGGCCGCCGGACAGTTCGTGCGGATAGCGCTTGCCATGCTCGGGATTGAGCCGCACCAGTTCGAGCAATTCGGCGACGCGCGCGCGGCGGTCGGTCGCCGACATGTCGCTCATGCGCAGCGGCTCGGCGATGTTGTCGGCAATGCGCATGCGCGGATGCAGCGACCCGTAGGGATCCTGGAAGACGAGCTGGATGTAGCGCCGCATCAGGCGCATGTCTTCGTGATTGAGCGCGAGCAGGTTCTGGCCACGGAACCAGCTTTCGCCGCTGGTCGGCTCGATCAGCCGCATCAGGCAGCGCCCGAGGGTCGACTTGCCGCAACCGGATTCACCGACCAGACCCAGCGTTTCGCCCGGTGCTACGTCGAACGAGACATCGGCGACCGCACGGACATGGGCAACGGCACGGTCGAAGACGAGGCCGCCGCGAACCGGAAAGTCCTTGACGAGATGGCGAACAGAAAGCGCAGCCGCCGGTTTGGTTTCCGCCTGGAGTTGCTCCGCTGCGCTCATGAGGCCACGTCTCCACTGTCCAGGCTCGCCGCCGCCAGCACAGCACTGTGGAAGGGCGGCAAGGTCGTCGCGAAATGACAGGCCGAGAACCGGCCGCCGACATCGTGCAAAGGCGGGTCCTCGGTCCGGCAGCGTGCCGCGGCATAAATGCAGCGCGGATGGAAGGCGCAGCCGCCCGGCAAGCGCCCAAGTGCGGGCGGCGAACCGTCGATCGAGAACAGCCGCTCGCGGCTTTCCTCGAGGTTGGGGATCGAGGCGATCAGGCCACGCGTGTAAGGATGGCGCGGATCGGCGAACAGCTCGGATACGCCTGCCTGTTCGACGACACGGCCGGAATAGACGACCGCGACGCGGTCGGCATGGCCGGCGACGACGCCGAGATCATGGGTGATCAGCACCAGGCCGAGGCCGAGCCGTTCCTGCAGCGAGCGCAGCACGGCCAGGATCTGTGCCTGCACCGTGACATCGAGCGCCGTGGTCGGTTCGTCGGCAATCAACAGGTCAGGATCGTTGGCGACGGCCATGGCGATCACCGCGCGTTGGCGCATGCCGCCGGAGAATTCATGCGGATACTGGTTGACCCGGCGCTCCGGCTGCGGGATCGCCACCAGATGGAGCAATTCGACCGCGCGCGTCATCGCCTGTTTGCGTGTCACGCGCTGATGCAGCCTGACCGCCTCGGCAATCTGGGCGCCGACGGTCATCACCGGATTGAGCGAGGACAGCGGGTCCTGAAAAATCATGGCGATGCGCGCGCCCCTGATCTTGCGCATCTCGCGCGCCGGTTTGCCGACCAGTTCGTCGCCGTTGAAGCGGACCGAGCCGGTGACCACCGCGTTCTTTGACGTGAGGCCGAGCGCGGCGAGCATGCCGACGGACTTGCCCGAGCCGGACTCACCGACAATGCCGACCACTTCGCCCTTGGCGACGTCGAGGTCGATCCCGCGAACCGCTTCGAACTGACTGCCGGCCTTGCGGAATCCGACCCGCAGACCGCGTATGGACAGCAGCGGCTCGCGCTCGCCCACCTTGTCGACTGCGCCCGGTGGCGCTGAGGAAATCTGTGCGCTCATCGCCTAGTCCGACCTTGGATCGAGAATGTCGCGCAAGCCGTCGCCTATGAAGTTAAAGCCGAGCACGATGGTGAGGATGGCGACGCCGGGACCGAAGGCGATCCACCATTGATAGAAATGAACGGCGCCATCGGAGATCATCGAGCCCCATTCGGGTGTCGGCGGCGTGGCGCCGAGGCCGATGAAGCTGAGCGACGCGGCAAGCAGCACGACCTGGCCGAGATCCATGGTTGCGCTGATCAGCACCGGGGTCCAGCAAAGCGGCAATATGTGCGTGAACAGCACGCGCCGCGGCCTGGCGCCGGCGGCGATTGCCGCCTCGACATGCTCGCGCTCCTTCACCTCCAATACCTGCGCCCGCATCAGCCGGGCGTAGACGGGCCACCAGACGAGCACCATGGCTATGGCGGCATTGCCGAGGCCTGGTCCGAGCGACGCCGCGACGGCCATGGCCAGCAGCATCGGCGGAAAGGACAGAGTGACGTCAACAAGCCGCATGATCGCCGCGCCGGTCAATCCGCCGACGAAGCCGGAAATGGCGCCGAGCAGCGAGCCTATGATCACTGCAGAGACGACGACCAGAACCGCGATCGGCAGCGAATGCGCGGCCCCGTGCAGAGTGCGGGCCAGCACATCGCGGCCGAGTGCGTCGGTACCCAGCCAATGCGCCCAGCTTGGCGCCTGAAGCCGGCGTGCGACCATTTCGAGCGGATCGAACTGCACGACCAGGTTGGCGAATACGGTCATGAACAGCCAGAACAGGATGACGACCGTGCCGATGACCAATGGCGCGGTCAGCCATTCGGGAACCGTCGAGGAGCGGGACTTGGTGACGACGACTGCCATCAGCTCAACCTCACGCGCGGATTGGCCACGACATAGAGTATGTCGGTGATAAGGTTGGTGACCAGGAAGGCGAGACCACCGACGATGGTGACGCCGATGATCGCCGGGAAGTCGAGCGCACGCGCTGCCTCCACGGCATAGGATCCCATGCCCGGCCAGGAGAAGATGGTTTCGGTCAGCACCGCGCCGGTGATCAGATAGGCGAAGGAATAGCCGATGACGGTCAGGGTCGGCACCATGGTGTTGCGCAGCGCATGGACGATGACGACGCGGAATTCGCTCGCCCCCTTGGCGCGCGCGGTGAGCACGAACTCGCGGCTCATCACATCAAGCATGTTGGCGCGCACCAGCCGCGATATGGTGCCCGAAACCGTCCAGCCGAGGACGAAGGCCGGCAGAAGCAGGTGCCAGAGCGCGTCCTTGAGGACGGTCCAGTCGCCAGCCAGAAGCGAATCGATGGTCAGGAAGCCGGTGATGCCGGGCGGCAATGCCAAGCGGGCATCGACCCTGCCCGGCCCCGGCAACCAGTTCAGCATGACGGAGAAGATGAACAACAGGCCGAGCCCCGACCAGAACACCGGCAGCGAAGAGCCGAACAAGGCGAACAGCCGCGCGCCATGGTCGATCAGGCTGTTGCGGAAATAGGCGGCCAGCACACCAAGCACGATGCCGAGCGTGGTGCCGAAGATCATCGCGGCGAAAACCAGTTCGAGCGTTGCCGGCAAGCGGTAGAGAATGTCGGTGCCGACATTGCGCTTGGTGATGAAAGAGGTGCCAAGATCGCCGCTCAGCAGATTACCAAGATATATCATATAGCGTTCCGGCAAAGGACGATCGAGACCCCAACGCGTCTTGGCGGCGGCCACCACTTCGGGGTTGCTCATCTGCTGTTCGGCGACAATCGCGGTCAGCGGATCCCCCTTGGTCACCGTGGTGATCAGGAAGGCGATGGTGACGATGCCGAGCACCAGAAACGGCATTGCGATAAGCCGGCGCAAAATATAGCGAGACACGTGGCTACCTTCACAAGGAGGGGCTTTGTAAGATGGCACAAGGCGCTGGGACATGCCATCGACGGAAACATATTGACAGCCCGCGAAAGCCGCTGTCAATATAAATGGAATTTAATTTCATTTTTGATCGACAGTGCCGACGTCACCGGCCCGACAGGCGGACGACGACGCCAGAAAGACCTCAGCGTGCGCAAGCGAGCCACCAGGGACGAGACGGAGCTTGAAGGCGAAGGCGCACAGCTTTCGTCGTCGCTGGTGCGCGGGCTCGGCATCCTGCGCGCCTTTCGGCCGGGCGACGCCTCGCTCGGCAACCAGGACATCATTGCCCGCACCGGCCTGCCCAAAGCCACGGTGTCGCGCATCACCTATACGCTGAGCGCGCTCGGCTACCTCCTGTACGACAAGGATCTCGGCCGCTACAGCCTGGGGTCGGCTACCGTGGCGCTCGGCTATTCGGCGCTCAGTTCAAGCGCCGTCGTGCACGTCGCCCGGCCGCTGATGCAGCCGCTGGCCGATTTGACGGGGGCGGCGGTGGCGCTCGGCACGCGCGACAGCCTCAACATGGTGTATCTCGCCAATTGCCGGTCGGAGAGCCTTGTCACGCTGCGGCTCAACCCGGGCTCCTATCTGCCGATCTGGAAGACATCGATGGGGCTGGCCTATGCGGCGGCCCTTTCACCCGAGGAGCGCGTCAGCCTTGTACGGGCTTTGCAGGAGGCGGAGCCGGACAAGGCAGCGATGATCGCGGCGGCGATCGACGATGCGATCGCCCAATATGCACGCCAGGGCTATGTGACGTCGTTCGGCGCCTGGCACAGCTACATCCATGCAGTCGGCGTGCCGTTCCGCCCGCGTGACGGCTCGCCGCTGGTTGCCATCACCTGCGGCGGCATCGGCGAGATCATCACCGAGGACCGCGCGCATGCCGAGATCGGACCGGCGCTGGTGGCGATGGTGAAAGCACTGGGCGACCAACTCGAGGGAATTCCCGTGTAATCCCGGCACGGGATTGGCCCAGACGATCGGGCTGCATGCCGGCTTGAACTTGCCTGGTGGGGGCAGCACAGTCGCCGCCGATGGCATGGCGCTCGCGTTGTCAGTCCATCGGGTTCGGGTGACGGGGGGAGATCGGATGCCGATGAATTTTGCAGGACGGTTCAGCGACCGGGTGGCGGTCATCACCGGTGGCGCATCGGGCATTGGTCTGGCGGTGGCGCAGAGGATTGTCGAAGAAGGCGGACGGGTTTCGGTCTGGGATCGCGATCCCGCCCAGATCGAACAGGCCAAGGCCGTCATCCCCAGTCTTCACGGCATCGCTATCGACGTTGCCGATGCCGCAGGCGTGGAGCGCGCTGCCCGGTCAACGCTCGAAGCGCTTGGCGGTGTCGATATCCTGGTCACCAGCGCGGCGATCACCGGGCCGAACATGACGACCTGGAACTATTCGGCGGAAGATTGGCAGAAGGTCATCGACATCAACATCAACGGCGTCTTCTACTGCAACAAGGCGCTCGTGCCGCACATGCTCGAGCGCAACTATGGCCGCATCGTCAACATCGCCTCGATCGCCGGCAAGGAAGGCAATCCCAACGCCTCCGCCTACAGCACGTCCAAGGCCGCGGTGATCGGCCTGACCAAGTCGCTCGGCAAGGAACTGGCCAAGACCGGGGTGACGGTCAATTGCGTCACGCCGGCGGCCGTGCGCACCGCGATCTTCAAGCAGATGAGCCAGGAGCACATCGACTTCATGCTGTCCAAGATACCGATGGCGCGCTTTGGCGAGGTCGACGAGGTGGCGGCGCTGATCTGCTGGATCGCCTCGGAAGAGTGTTCGTTCACGACGGCCGCCGTGTTCGACGTTTCCGGCGGCCGCGCCACCTACTGAGGCAGAACGAATCTCAATTCCACGTGACGGTGCAACGGACGGAGCATGCGGGCGTATAGTTGGACGCCTCGAAGCGACAAGTCGCGACAAGGTAGCGGGAACCATGACACGGAATGCAGCCGTCAGGCGGGAGTTTGCTACTTTTGCTTAGAGCCGAATCTGCCGCACTGTCCGACGATGAGCTTCTGGACCGCTATCAGCGCGCCGCCTTCGATTATTTCCTCGATAACGTGAACCCCGAAAACGGACTGGTCGCGGACACATCGCGGCCGAATTCGCCGGCCAGCATCGCTGTCGTCGGCTTCGCGCTGTCCAGCTATCCGATCGGCGTCGAGCGCGGCTGGATGACGCGCGATGCCGCCGCGAAGCTGACGCTGGCCGCGCTGCGTTTCTTCTCGACCAGCCGGCAAGGCAATAGCGACGACGTCACCGGCCATAAGGGTTTTTACTACCACTTCCTCGATATGCGGACCGGCCTGCGCGTCTGGCGCTGCGAACTGTCGATGGTGGATACGGCGTTGCTGATATCAGGCATGCTGGTGGCGAGCGCTTATTTCTCCGGTGACGATGACGAGGAAGCCGAAATCCGCCAACTGGCCGAGGCGCTCTACCGGCGCGTCGACTGGCGGTGGGCACAAGGTTCAAGCCCGACCCTGCGGCAAGGCTGGAAGCCAAAGAGCGGCTTTCTGCACTATGGCTGGGAGGGCTACAACGAAGCGACGATCCTCTACGTGCTGTCGATGGCCTCGCCTGACAGTCCAACCTCGGATAACAGCTACGAGGGCTGGACGGCGACCTATCAGTGGGAAAACATCTACGGCTACGACGTGCTGTATGGCGGCCCATTGTTCATGCACCAGTTCTCGCATGCCTGGATCGATTTCGCCGGCATCCGCGACGCCTTCATGCGCGAGAAGAACTCGGACTATTTCGAAAACAGCCGCCGCTCGACCTATCTGCATCGCGACTATGCGCGCCACAACCCTTACGGCTATGACGGCTATGAAGAGAACCTTTGGGGACTTTCGGCGGGCGACGGGCCGGGCGGCTTCCGCACCAGCGTGGAGCGACAGCGCCGGCGGTTTTCCGGCTATGCCGCGCGCGGCGCTCCGTTCGGGCCCGATGACGGGACGATCGCCCCTTGGTCCTATCCGGCATCACTGCCTTTCGCGCCGGAGATCTGCCTGGCGGCGCTGCGCCATCTCGGTGATCGCTACCCCGAGGTGATCGACAATTTCCGGCTGCCGAGCGGCTTCAATCCGACATTGGCGAACCGGCGTAAATTCGGGAGGCACGGCTGGGTGTCGGAGGGCCACTATGGGCTGGATCAGGGTATCGTGGTGATGATGATCGAGAACCATCGGTCAGGGCTGATCTGGAAGCTGATGCGGTCCAATCAGCATATCCGTCGCGGCCTGCACAAGGCCGGATTCAATGGCGGCTGGCTGTCTCAGCCGGCAAGCCCGGCGTCAGGTGGCGGCAATGTCGCGTGACCGGACCAGGACCACCGCCTTCCCCGTCGACAGCAACGACATCAGTCTGATCGCGAGCGCCCATCCGCCGCACTGGAAGAACCCGCAGCCGGACGGTCCCTACAACCTCGTCGTCATCGGTGCCGGGCCGGCTGGGCTGACTGCCGCCTACGAAGCGGCCGGCCTCGGCGCAAAGGTCGCGCTCATCGAGCGCAATCTGATCGGCGGAACTTGCGTCAATGTCGGTTGCATCCCGTCCAAGTCGATCATCCGCACCGCAAGGCTTTATGCCGACATGCGCGATGCCGAGAATTTCGGCGGCGACATGCCGGACCGTCTTCACGTCGACTTTCCGCGCGCCATGACGCGGATGCGGCAGATCCGGCAGCGGATCAGCCGCGCGGATGCCGCCGATAGGCTGGTTTCCGAAGGCATCGACCTTTATTTCGGCGAAACGCTGTTTTCCGGACCGGACGCTGTCACGGTCGCCGGACAAACCTTGCGTTTCAGGAAGGCGCTGATCGCGACAGGCGCGCGCCCGAGGCTGCCGACGATTCCAGGCCTTGCCGAGGCCGGCTATCTCAGCAACGAGACCATGTTCGAGCTCACGGAGTGCCCGAAGCGGCTTCTGGTCATTGGC
>NZ_RZPF01000158.1:0-10428 GCF_004022735.1 Mesorhizobium sp. M7A.F.Ca.AU.001.01.1.1 | reverse complement strand
GGTCCGCATCGCCATTCCGCGCGGCGGCTATGTTCCTGCCTATGAATCGAATGCGATCCGCCTGCCGGATATTGCCGAGGCTGTTCCCGAACTCAGGCTGGACGGCGCCGCATCCGCCGATCGGTCAAACGAAGCCGGCACGGGCACGCCGGAGGCGATGTCTCTGACTTCCGTACCGACTTCGCCTGCCCCCTCGGTGGCGCGCCATCTCCGCTTTTTCTGGATGGCGATCGCCCTGGTCATCGCCATGCTGGGCGTACTGATCCTTCGCCAGGGCAGCACTGCCTTGCTGGCAGGCGGCGACATCTCGGCAACGCCGGAGACCGCTGGCGCAACCGCAAGCATCACATCGTCGGCAAGGGCTGACGCCCTGCCGCAAGTCTATATCGGACTCAAGGCTGACGGCTCCGACGCCAGCCGTGTCGCCGCATCGCTGCGCGCCGGCCTGAGTGGCTTCGATACGATCGACTTCATCGGCCGCGACACCGTCAACGATCCAGCCGACGACGCTGCGAGCTTCATATTCGACATCCTGCCCGGACCGGACGCGGGCGATATCACGATAGAACTGCAAAGCATGGCGTCCGGACGGGTGCTTCTATCGCGCAATCTCACCCCTGCCGACAGCGCACCTGCGGCGGTCGAAGACCGTATTGCCGACATGCTGAGCTCGGCACTCCCCGCCTCCGGCACCATCTACAACTATATCGAGCAGACCGGCACGCCAAACGGTCTGACGCAGTGCCTGCTGCTCAACGGCAAATATTACCTCGACCAGAACGCCAGGACCCATGAGGCGGCCTATCGTTGCCTCGAGAAGCTGGCCAATGGTGGAACCAAGTCCTCGCTCGTCTATTCGGAACTTGCTTCCCTGCATCTCGAGGCGGTGTCCGATCATTACGCCTATCCGCCCAACGCGACGATTGAAACAGCCGTCGAGTTTGCCCATCGCGGCGTGCAGATGGGTCCGACCAGCCCTTATGCGCATCGCGCCTACGGCTATGTCAGTTCGCACCTCGGCAATACGGACGAATCAATCCGCTGGATGCGCAAGGCCTATGAACTCAACCCCTACGATCTCGGCATGGCCGCCGCTTACGGTTACGGGCTGATCTTCGCCGGACGCTACGCCGAGGGAACGCCGATCCTCGATCATGCGGCGGAGACCTTCAGCGGACACCCGACATGGTGGGACTATGGGCTGTTCGTCGGTGAGCTCATGCTCGGCGACACGAACAAGGCAGTCGCGGCCAGCATGGCACTGAGAACGACCGCAACGAAATCACACTATCTGGCGGCACGGCTGATCGGCGCCAAGGCTGCCGGACAGGACCATCTGGTGAGCACGCTGCTGAAACAGTTGACCACCGAGTTCCCCAAATTTGCCGCCGATCCGCGGGCGACTTTCGTCGAGCGGAAATATCCGGCCGACCTGACCGACCGGCTGGTTCAGGCGCTGCGCGCTGCCGGGCTCGGCAGCCCGAGCTGACATCATCGACGTCCGCGCACTGGCTGCGCCGTGTCCCGATGGATTTACTGCGCTCCGATCGCCGAATGCCGGTTGATCCCCAAGTTCTGTACACAACCGTACAAATCGCGAAAATTTTACTGGTCATCATGTCGGACTAGGAGCAATTCAGCCACGATTGGTGTCGCGCATTCTGCAATAACAAAAAATCAGCTTTCATGACCGCATCACTTTTTGCCGCCGAAGAGGGTGTTGGCTCGAAGGCCATCGTCCTGCTGCACGGTTTCGGCGGCTGCCACGATGTATGGCGCGAGGTGATTTCCGCCCTGACGCCTTCCACGCATACGCTGGCCTATGATCTGCCTGGGCATGGGATGTCGCTCGACTTTCCCGCCGCCGGTCCGGCCAGGGTGGCGGCCAAGGCCGTGCTGACCGACCTCTCGGAGCGTCGGCTGAAGCGCGTTCATCTCGTGGGCCACTCGATGGGTGGTGCCGTGGCGGCGCTGATGGCGCTGGCCGAGCCCGAAAAGATAGCCTCGCTGACGCTTCTGGCGCCGGGCGGCCTTGGCCCCGAAATCAACGGGCCGCTGTTGCGCCGCTATGCCGAAGCCGCGGATCGGTCCGAGATCCGCTCCTGCCTCTCCCAGATGTCGGGACCTTCTGCCCTGCCGCTCGAACATACGGTGGACATCCTTTGGGAAATGCGCAGGCGACCCGGCCAACTCGAAAAGCTGGTCGGGATCGCGGCCGCCATGACCGTGGACGATCGGCAAGGCGTCATCCCGCACGATCGCCTCGATCGGCTGAACATGCCGGTAATGGTGGCATGGGGAACCAGCGATGCGGTGCTGCCCTTTACCCAGGCGGATGACCTGCCGGCGCATTTTCACGTGCACCACGTGCTGGAGGCGGGCCATATGCTGGCCGAGGAAGCACCCGACCTCGTTGCCGAGATCATTCGCCGCAACACCAGCCGCCGCGCCAGGCCGCACCGCCAGAAATTCGCCGCCGCAGCCAGCTGACCTTTTCGCGCACGACGACCCTCCTGAGCACCCCGACGCCGTCGATCTCGCCAGTGCATTTTGCCGGCGGCTGTGTTAACCCAGTGTTAACCAAACCCACGAGGCAGACGCCGATGAAGGAAGCAGGCGAGAAGACCATCGACCAGTCGAAGAAACTGTCCGATGCCATCCGTGATGTCAAAAATGCCTTCGCCGACCGCGACGATGTCGTCGTCGACATGCGCGAGGCGCATCGCATGCGCCTCGATCTGCTTGCCGCCGAGCTGGCGCCGGTTTTTGCCGATGTTCCGGCCGACATGGACAATTTCGACTTTGTCGTCTCGTCCGGCTTGCAGCCGCGCCTGTGGATCGACGCCATCAGCCATGTCGCCATGGGGCGCGACCGCCGCACCTATCGCTTCCTCAAGGACACCCGCATCGGCCGGGTGGTGCTTGCCGAATCCACTGAGATGAAATCGGTTGCCGATTCCGTGACGCGCTATGTCGCCGAGCGCATCGTCGAGCGTCAGAGGATGCTGGAAGGCGGCGTCGAACCCGCCGTCGCCGGCCTGAAACGTGCGTATGTGCCAGAAGCCGAACCGCCGCTGCGCGCGACGGAGCGCGGCAAACGCTGGTCGGCCCTTCTGTCCGGGCTTGGCCTGGTCGCTGCCGGCGCATTGGTCGGCCTTGTGGTGTCGGTCGTCCTGTTCTGGGACCGCATCATGGCCATGGTTGTCAATTTGCGGCCATAGCGGCCTCGGCGCCAAGCTCCACCGTCTGCAGATCGGATGGCGGTATGGACGGCCCGGTCAGGCCGCGCCGTGTCAGCCGGATCCGCCAGTTTCCCTTTTCACCGTCGATGTCGAACAGATTATACTGCGCCGCCGGGTGCTTGCCACCCGGCGCCTGGCCGGCGGCAGCGACACCGACCGCCGGGATCCTGACGCCTCGACCGCCGATGAAGAACAGCGACGGCAGATGCGAATGGCCGTGCAGCACAAGGTCGGCGCCATGGCGGCGAATGATCTTGTTGAAGCGGGCGATGCCGAACAGCCGCTTGTGCTGCGGGACCGCGCCGCGCACCGGCGGATGATGGATCATGATGACGCGGAACAGCCCCTGTCCGGCAGTGTCCTGGAGGATTTTGCCGAGCCTATCCCCCTGGCCTTCCATGAAAAACCCATTGGCCATGAAGGGTGCCGTGGCGCGCGCCGTCGAGACGCCGATCAGCGCGACATTGCCGCGTACACGCAGATAGGGGAAGGCGTTGCGGTCGACCGGCGTGTTGACGCCGTCGCCGCTCATCCACGCCGCCCAGGACCGGCAGACCTTGTCGAAGGCGCCTGGCACATAGGCGTCGTGATTGCCCGGAACGACCGAAACATCATGCGGCGGCCCCAGCGTCTCCAGCCAGTGCCTGGCCATCTCGATCTCGCCGTCGAGCGCCAGATTGACCAGGTCGCCGGTGACGGCGAGGTGATCAGGCGTGTTCGCCTTGATGTCGGCGACGATCGTGTCAATGACCGCATCATGCATATGGCGGCGGCGGTTGCGCTGCCAGTTGACATAGCCGAGCACGCGCTTGGAGGCGAGATCGCGATAGGATACATCGGGGAGCGGCCCCAGATGGACATCGGAAATATGCGCGAGCCTGAACATACAACCTTCATAGGCGACCCGCGCGCGGCTTTCCACCCACGGTTTCGCTATCAATGACGAGCCCTGAAGATGCCTTCCGCCAGACCGGCTGGCCAGGGTTGAGGGCCAGGCTGTTCCATCTCTATTTCGTGCTGCGGAGGCCGATGACGCTTGGCGTGCGCGGCCTGATCCACGACACAGCGTCCAGATCCGTCTTCCTTATTCGCCATACCTATGTACCGGGCTGGCAGCTTCCCGGCGGCGGCGTCGAAGTCGGCGAGACGATGAACGAGGCGCTGGCCCGTGAACTGGCCGAGGAAGGCAACATCGCACTGACCGCCCCGCCGGTGCTCAAATCGATGCATTTCAACCGCCGCTCCAGCCGCCGCGATCATGTCGGCCTTTATCTGCTCGAGCATTTCAGCCAGACGGCGCCGAAGCTGCCGGACCACGAGATCGCCGAAGCCGGCTTCTTCCCGCTCGACCGCTTGCCGCGGGGCACGACGCCGGCGACGCTGCGCCGGATCGCCGAGGTTTTTGACGGCGAGCAGCCCTCGCCCTACTGGTAGGTCAGGCCGCCGCTTTCTCGAAGCGGGCCCGGTCATGCCGTGCGGCATAATCGAGATCCGGTCCGACAGGCACGATCCGCGTCGGATTGATCGTCTGGTGGCTGCCGTAATAATGAGCCTTGATGTGATGCATGTTCACCGTCCCGGCCACGCCAGGGACCTGATAGAGATCGCGCAGATAGTTGGACAGGTTCGGGTAGTCGGCGATGCGGCGCAGATTGCATTTGAAATGGCCGACATAAACCGGATCGAAGCGCACCAGCGTGGTGAACAGCCGCCAGTCGGCCTCGGTGATACGACCACCGACGAGATAGCGCTGTTTTGCCAGTCGCTCCTCCAACGTATCCAGCGCCGAAAACAGCTCGCCGAAAGCCTCTTCATAGGCGCGTTGCGTGGTGGCGAAGCCGGCGCGATAGACGCCGTTGTTGATGGCGGGATAGACCAGCGCATTGATGCGGTCGATCTCGCCGCGCAACGCCTTCGGATAGAAATCGAAGCTGGCGTCGCCCCAATCATCGAAGGCTGAATTCAGCATGCGGATGATTTCGGAAGACTCGTTGGAGACGATGGTCTGCTCCTTTTTGTCCCACAGCACCGGCACAGTCACCCTGCCCGAATAGGCGGGATCGGCCTTGGCATAGATCTGGTGCAGGAAGTCGAGGCCGTAGAGCGTGTCGCCCGTGGCGCCGTCCTCAGCTACGAACGTCCAGCCGTTGGCGCCCATGAAATGATGCACCACGGACACCGATATGATGCCCTCCAGCTTCTTCAGCGCACGAAAGATCAACGTCCGGTGGGCCCACGGACAGGCAAGCGAGACATAGAGGTGATAGCGGCCGGGCTCGGCCTTGAAACCGCGCGTCCGGCCTTCGGCAGGCGCCCCGCCAACGGTGATCCAGTCGCGCCATTGCGACTGCGCCCGCACGAACCTGCCACCATTGTCCGCCGTATCGTACCAGCGGTCCTGCCATCTTCCTTCGACCAGCAATCCCATGCGAATCTCCTTGCGTCCTGTTGGTTGATGTAGGCGCAAGGCTGCCCTGTCGAAGACGTCAGGTGCTGAACAGACCGTCACTTGGCCGAAATGACGGACAGAAACGGCCGATTGCAGCGGCGGGAAATTGATGCTAGCGGACAATCCGCATGTTCGACTTTGCTTTGATCCGGTTTGACCGACGACGAAAGGGCGCCCGCGCTTGATGAAGCGCTGACTGGCGAATGCTGCCGTTTGCAGCAACCTTTCCTCCTTGTACCGGACCGCAAAGACCATGAGCCTTGCCGACGTGAAATACCTGCCGGAAACCCCGGCGCACGACCCCGAGATCGAAGCCATCAACGACGAAGCCTTCGGGCCCGGCCGCTTTGTGCTGGCCGCCTACAAGATTCGTGAGGCCGGAGGGCACGAGCGCTCGCTGTCCTTTGTCGCCGTCAATGGCGACATCGTCGTCGCCTCGGTGCGCATGACCCGCATCGCCGCCGGTGCCGGCCGCGCATTGATGCTCGGGCCGCTCGCCGTGCGGCCGGCCTTCAAGAATCTCGGCATCGGCCGCCGGCTGGTGGCGATCGCGCTGGAGGCCGCTGCCCGGGCCGGCGCACCTGCCGTCATGCTGGTCGGTGACGAGCCCTATTACGGGCCGCTCGGTTTCAAGCGGATTCCGCGCGGCCAGATTTCGATGCCGCGCCCCGTCGACCTCGACCGGCTGCTGTCGCACGAGATCGCGCCGGGCGCGGTCGCCAGGCTCTTGGGCGAGGTCTGCCACGCCGATCAGGCCAGGGTGACCGATCCTACCGCGGCGATGGCTTGACCTTTCCCATCGATCTGG
Source organism: Mesorhizobium sp. M7A.F.Ca.AU.001.01.1.1 (assembly GCF_004022735.1). Classification (NCBI taxonomy): domain Bacteria; kingdom Pseudomonadati; phylum Pseudomonadota; class Alphaproteobacteria; order Hyphomicrobiales; family Phyllobacteriaceae; genus Mesorhizobium; species Mesorhizobium sp. M7A.F.Ca.AU.001.01.1.1. The sequence goes on along the minus strand of NZ_RZPF01000158.1, from coordinate 3,929 downwards.
CGCCTGATCCGTCCACTGTTCCTGAGATCAAAGGATGACGTCATGAACCCGAACGGCCAGATCGCGATCGTCACCGGCGGCGGCTCCGGCCTTGGCGAGGCAACGGCGCGCGCGCTGGCCACCAAGGGAGCCCGCGTCGCCATCTTCGATGTCGGTATTGACCGCGCGGTCAAGGTCGCGGCCGAGATCGGCGGTATTGCCGTCCAATGCGACGTCAGCAGCGCCGACAGTGGGACTGCTGCCCTCGCCGACGTCGCCGCCAAGCTTGGCGAGCCGCGTATCCTGATCAATTGCGCCGGCATCGCCATCGGTGTGAAGACGATCGGCAAGGATGGTCCCCATCCGCTTGATCAGTACCGCAAGGTGATCGAGGTCAATCTGATCGGCACGTTCAACATGATCCGCCTCGTCGCCGAACGCGCGTCGAAGCTCGAGCCGCTGCCGGGCGGCGAGCGCGGCGTCATTGTCAACACCGCTTCGGTTGCCGCCTATGATGGCCAGATCGGGCAGGCCGCCTATGCGGCGTCCAAGGGCGGCGTCGTCGGCATGACGCTGCCGGTGGCGCGCGACCTTGCCCGTTCCGGCATCCGCGTCTGCACCATCGCTCCCGGCATCTTCAAGACGCCGATGATGGCCGGCATGCCGCAAGAGGTGCAGGATTCACTGGGCGCCGCCGTGCCGTTCCCGTCGCGCCTGGGCGAACCGTCCGAATATGCCGCTCTCGCCCTGCACATCATCGAGAACCAGATGCTGAACGGCGAGACCATTCGCCTCGACGGCGCCATTCGCATGGCGCCGAAATAAACCGGTCATGAGCGCCGGCCTGTCCGCTGCCGCTAAAACCGGTCCGCTGACCGGGCTGAAGGTGATCGAGATGGCCGGGCTCGGCGCCGTGCCGCTGGCCGGCCTGATGCTGTCGGAGATGGGCGCGCAACTGTTGCGCATCGAACGGGCGGGGACGAGCCAGCTCCTGCCGCTGCCGGATGAGTATAACATCGACCGCCATGGCCGCGCCGTGCTGCGCCTCGACCTGAAGCGCCGTGAAGGCACCGATCTGTTGCTGCGCCTTGCCGAAAAGGCGGACATGTTGCTCGAAGGCTTTCGCCCGGGCGTCATGGAACGGCTCGGCCTCGGCCCGGAAACGGTGCTGGTGCGTAACCCGGCGCTGATCTACGGCCGTATGACCGGCTTCGGCCAGGGCGGTCCGCTCGCCGGCCGCGCCGGCCATGACATAACCTACCTCGCCTATAGCGGCGTGCTGCACGCCATCGGCCATGCCGGCGGCCGTCCCGTCACGCCGCTCAACCTCGTTGCAGACTATGGCGGTGGCGCCATGATGCTGATTGCCGGTGTGCTGGCCGCCCTGTTCCAACGTTCGCGCACGGGCAAGGGTGAAGTTATCGACGCCGCGATGGTCGATGGCGCCTCGATGCTGGCGGTGCCCCTGCACGCCTTGATGGCGGCCGGCTTGTGGAGCGACAAGCGTGGCGCGAACCTGCTCGATTCCGGCGCCCCGTTCTACGACACCTATGAGACGTCGGACGGACGTCATATCGCCATCGGTTGTCTCGAGCCGCAATTCTTCGCCGAATTCGCGAGGCTGCTGCCGCTCGACGAGTGCTTTGCATCCGGCCAGTACGACAAGGCCCTGTGGCCGCCGATGCGCGCCGCCATTGCCGATCGGATCCGGCAGAAACCACGCGACGACTGGGACCGGTTGTTCGCGCAAACCGATGCCTGCGTTGCACCCGTTCTGTCGCTGCAAGAGGCAAAGCACCACCCGCACAATCGGGCACGCAACGCCTCTGTGACGGCAGGTGCATTTGAGCGCCCGGCCCCGGCCCCGCGTTTCTCGAGTTCGCAACCGACATTGGCCACTATGCCCGGCGATGAGGATTTGTTGCCGTCGACAACGCTGGCACGTTTCGGCTTTGCGAAAGCCGAGATCGACGACCTTGTCAAATCCGGCTTGCTGACCGATAACTAGAGAACAAAAATCAACTTACTGCGGTGCTGCCTTGGACGACCCGAAGAAGGACGTGATCCGTGAGACGGACGCCGAAGCGATCCGGCTGGCGAAGACGCTTCTGCGCAGCGCCCGCTTTGGCGCCCTGGCGGTGATCGAACCGCAAACCGGCTCGCCGCTGGCCAGCAGGGTTGGCGTGGCCACCGACATCGACGGCGCACCGCTGATCCTGGTGTCGATGCTTTCGGCGCACACCGGCGCGCTGCTTGCCGACCCGCGCTGTTCCCTGTTGCTCGGCGAACCAGGCAAGGGCGACCCGCTGGCGCACCCGCGCCTGACACTGGTCTGCCAGGCGGTAAGGATCGAGCGCGGATCGGCCGAACACGCCCGCACCGAGCGCCGTTACCTCAATCACAATGCCAGGGCGAAACTTTACGCCGGTCTCGGTGACTTTTCGATCTTTCGCCTCGATCCGCAACGCGCCAGCCTCAACGGCGGCTTCGGCAAGGCCTATCAGCTCGACCGATCGGATCTGCTCGCCAGCGGACCGGTCGTCGAGGAACTCGCGGCGCGCGAACAATCGGCCATCGACCACATGAACGCCGACCATCTCGACGCGATCGCCGTTTACGCACAGCATTTCGCCAAAGTATCCGGCAACGGCTGGCGTATTGCCGGATTCGATGCCGATGGCATGGATCTGGTGTCGGGCGACGGCGCTTGCCGGGTCTTTTACCCGCAACCTCTGGGCGCAGCAGGTGAATTGCGGCACGTTCTGGTCGATATGGCGAGGGCGGGCCGAGCCATTGTCGACGCCGGGACTGAGACTTAATTATGCTGGATCAAAAGCAACACTTGAGATTTAGGTGAAATGCTCTACCTTTTAGTGACGCTGAATCGCCAGCGCCGATCGATAAGTGAATTTATGGAATCAGACGCCATTGCCCCCATGGCGTCGGGATGAACAGGAAGCATGGGGGATCGATGGTCTCGACAAAGCTAATCGTGAACGCCGAATCGGCGGCAGAGTTTCTCATGCTGATGGGCAATGAGAAGCGACTGTTGATCATGAGCTACCTCGCCGAAGGTGAAATGTCGGTGGGAGCCATAGCCGAGAAGGTGATGCTCAGCCAATCCGCCCTGTCCCAGCATCTCGCCAAGTTGCGGGCGCTCGACCTTGTCGACACCCGCCGCGACCGGCAGATGATTTACTACTCCTGCAAATCCGACGCCGTGCGAGAACTGCTTGTCATGTTGGACGGCATTTTCGGCAGCGGCAAGGATGACCTGTCCCAGATGGCGCACCGCTTGCGCCGTGCTGGAACCTGACCACACAGCCGCCGATCTCGCCGGTGATTCAGAGCGGCATGCGCCGATTTGGGGCGCACAAAGCTGGCTGATTGTCCCGAATTGTCGCATCGTGCTTTCCAAACAAGGTGAGCGCCGGGAAGCGGTCCGGATTTTCGGGCCGATGCGACGGTCGCGAGGAATGCATGGATCCCATTCGCATCGACGACCCGCAAGATCCGCGCGTCGCTGCCTATCTCGACATTCGCGAGCGTGACCTCGCCGGCCGGCAAGGCCGCTTCGTCGCCGAAGGCAAGGTGGTGCTCGACCTGCTGCTCACAACTGGACGCTTTGCCGCCGAATCGGTCCTCGTCCTGGAAAACCGGCTGGCGGGTCTCGACAAGATCCTGAGCAAGGCGCCCGCCGATCTCCCGGTCTATGTGGCAACCAGCGCGGTGATGGACGCAATCGCCGGATTTCACATGCATCGCGGCATCCTGGCCATGGGCCGCAAGGGAGCGCCGCAGCCGGCCGAAGCCCTGCTCGATGGCTTGCCGCCTCGTGCGCTGGTCGTGGTGCTCGTCGGCATCGCCAATCATGACAATGTGGGCTCGATCTTCCGCAACGCCGCCGCCTTTGGCGCTGACGCGGTTTTGCTGGATGCGACGTGCTGCGA
>NZ_RZPF01000157.1:0-10506 GCF_004022735.1 Mesorhizobium sp. M7A.F.Ca.AU.001.01.1.1 | reverse complement strand
GGTCCACAGCCCGACCTCACGCGGCACGCCGTAGAAAGGCTGGCTGCCGCGGGTGATCTCGCGCCCGGCGACCAGCAGCGTGTAGACGATGATCAGCATGGCCAGCGTGGCGATCGAGGCGCTCGATCCGGAAAGCCTTAGCAGCGGCGCACCGGTCAGCAGGCCGACGACGACCGCCAGAGCCAGGACGATGGCCAGCGCTGCGACGAAGGAGAGTTGATGGCCGGCGAGGAATTGCGGCAGGTCGCGCAGCGCCGTTCGCTGCAGTGCCGTCGGCATGGTGAGGATGCCTGTCGCATAGGCGCCGAGGCCGACAAAGGCCGCCTGGCCGAACGAGACGATGCCGCTGTTGCCGGAGAATATCTGCAGGCCGAGCACCGCCGTCAGCATGATCGCGGCATAGGTGACGACGCGTTGCATGGCGGCGCCGCCGAAGATGAAGGCGGCAAGCGCCACCAGCAACAGCACCGCGACCATGCACAGGGCATCGGCCGTGGCGTTGCGGAACGCGGCCGGCATGAAGCCGGAACTCTTGCTCTCGCTCGTCGTCACCGACGCCATCACGCGGCCCTGAAGCGATCGGGTGAAAACGGGGCCAGGATCGGTTGCGCGCCTTGGGTGACCAGCTTGGCCACCGCCTCGCCGACTGCCGGCCCGGTCTTGAAGCCGTGGCCGGAAGACCCCGCCGAAACGACCAGCCCTTCGACATCAGGCATGGCGCCGATGACCGGCAGATCGTCGGGGCTCATGTCGTAGAGACCGGCATAGCCCGGCCGGATGCCAAGCTCGGCCATGGCCGGCACGCGGCTGGCGAAGGTCTCCAGGATCTCGACCGATTCCTGCTCCTCGACACCTTCCATGTAATCATCGGGATTTTCGACGAAGCGTGGACGGCCTGCATGTTCGTGGCGCAGGCCGGTGCCGCCGCCGGCCCAGGTCCCGGCGAGGATGACGCCGTCATTGTCTGGCCGCGCATAGTTGCAGGAAATGTCGTCGCACCAGGCGAACGGCATGACCTGCCTTGCCTTGCCGGCAGCGTCGAGCACGGCCATCGGATGGCGCTCGACATGCAGCGGCAGATCGAGGCCGACCGTCGCCAGCAGCCGGCGCGTCCACGGCCCGGCGGCCAGGACGACGGTATCGGCCTCCAGCATCGTTCCATCGGTCAAGATGACACCCGTGATGCGGTCGCCCTGCCGCTGGAGGCTCTCGACCAACGTGTTCTGCATGATCCTGGCACCACTGGCGCGGGCGGCACGGGCAATAGCATTGGTGGCGCCGAAGGCATCGGCATAGCCATACTCGGGTTCCCACAGCGCCAGCGCGACATTGTCCAGGGCAAAGCCCGGTGCGGCATCGGCAAAGGCCTGCGGCGACAATGTCTTGATGCGCGCGCCCTCGCCGCGGATGCGTTCGGCTGCCGACGTCCAGCTCGCCTTGTTGTCGTTGCCGCAGACCCACATCATGCCGATTTCGGTGACAAAGGATCCTTCGCCCGCGATTTCGGGCAGCGACACCAGGATCTCTCGGCCACGGATGGATAGCTGCGACAGTTCCGGCATCAGGTAGAAGGCGTGCAGCAGCGCCGACGATTTGCCCGACGGGCCGCCGGCGGGATGGGTCTGCTCGACCAGCGTGACCTTCACACCGGCTTTGGCCAGATCATAGGCCGCGCTCGATCCGACAATACCGGCACCGACGACGATGACGTCGCTTCCATTTCGCATGGCTGTTCCCCACAGTCTCTTGGCTGCTTTTCGACAAGGTAGGGCCAGCGATCGCGCAATGTCAACATCTCTTCATTGTTGACCGATATTTAAATCTCTGTAATAAACTCGACAAAACAAGAGAACACGGATTCCGGGGAGGCCCATGGCGATACGCGATGTTCTGATGCGCGGGGATCTTGCGCTGACGCCGTCGGAGGAGAAGATCGTTCGACTGCTGTTGACGGACTATCCGACCTCCGGCCTCGGCACCGCCTCATCGCTCGCCCGGCGCGCTGGCGTCAGCGATCCAACCGTGGTGCGGCTGGTGATGAAGCTCGGCTATGAAGGGTTTCCGGATTTCCAGGCGAGGCTTCTGGCCGAAGTCGAGGCAAGACTGCACTCGCCGCTGCTGATGATGGAGGCCAAGCGGCAGAGCGGTTCCAACGACAGCGCCGTGCTGGCCTATCTCGATAGCGTCACCACGGCCTTGCAGAAAGCCACCGCCGCGACACCCGTCCAGACTTACGAGCGGGCGGCCCGCTTGCTGATGGAGGCCAAGGGCGAGATCGTGATGGTTGGCGGCCGGTTCAGCCGCCACATCGCCGGCATGCTGGCCGGCTATCTCGTGCAGTTCCGCTCCGGGGTTCGCGATCTCGGCGTGCTCTCTCCGCAGATCTTCGACACGCTGGCCGACCTCGGCCGGCGCGACGTGCTCGTCGTCTTCGACTACCGCCGCTACCAACTCGATGTGATGGCCTATGCAAAACAAGCGGCGGCGCTCGATGTGCGCATCGTCCTGTTCACCGACCAATGGCTGTCGCCGATATCAGATCTCGCCGAAGTCACCATCGTCAGCCCGCTCGAAGTCGCCTCACCTTACGACACGCTGGCGCCGGCGATCGCACAGATGGAAGCGTTGGTCGCCCATATCGTTTCGACGCTGGGCGACGAGGCCCGCGCCCGCATCGAGCGACTCGAAAAGGTGCGGCATGCCAATGCCGTGACGCTCGACAGCGAACCGCAAGAGAACGGCGCGCGCAAGACACCCGGCCCCCGCAAGACACCGGGACCCAAATCAGCAAAGCAGGACGACAAAGCATGACCCAGGCCCTACCCAAACGAGACGAAGCCTTCCGTGCCGGCGAAACGGCACTGCTACTCGTCGACATGCAGCGCATCTGGCTGGAGCCGGGCGCCGATCCGTCGCATCCGGAACGTGGCCCCGATCATTATTTTTACCGGCAGACATCCTCGCAGACGATCCCCAACCAGGAGCGCCTGCTGGCGGCGGCGCGGGCCAATGGCGTCGAGGTGCTGCACACCATCATTCAGAGCCTGACCGAAGACGGCCGTGAGCGCTCGCTCGACCACAAGCTGACACCGATCCATGTTGCGCCCAGTCTCCCCGAAGGACTGCCGGTGGCATCGCTGGCGCCGGTTGGCGACGAGATCATGTTGCCGAAGACGTCGTCGGGCATCTTCAATTCGACCAATGTCGACTATCTCCTCAAGAACCTCGGCATCCGCTATCTCGTCGTGGTCGGCGTGCTGACCGATCAATGCGTCGACATGGCGGTGCGCGACGGCGCCGACCGCGGCTATCTTGTCACCTGCGTATCGGATGCCTGCGCCACCATCACCCAGGAACGCCACGACATCGCGCTCAAGGCCTTCGGCGGCTACTGCTGGGTGGCTGACACCGACACGGTCGTCGACCGCTTCAACGCTTTGGGAAAACCGGCATGACGTCGACTGTCGAGCCTCTGGTTGCCGTCGTCACCACGGATCTCTCCGCCGTCACGCGGGGCCGTTTCGTTGCCGAAAGCAAGTTGCAGAAGACCGCCACGACCGGCGTCGGTTGGCTGCAGGCCAATCTGTCGCTGACACCGTTCAACTCGATCGTCGATCCCAACCCCTGGGGCTCGTCGGGCGACCTGCGGCTGATCCCCGATCTCGAAGCGCGCTTTCGCACGACACGCACCGGATCGGCAACGCCATTCGATATGGTCGCCGGCGACATCGTCGAGCTCGACGGCAGCCCATGGCTCGGCTGCACCCGCACGATGCTCAAAGACGCGCTGGCCGATTTGAAAGCCGCAACCGGCCTGTCGGTCATCGCCGCTTTCGAGCACGAATTCAACGTTGCCGACGGCGGCTTCGCACAGGCGCATTCAATGTCTTTCGCCGCACTGCGCCGCGCCGACCCTTTCGCGCCCAATCTGATGGCGGCGCTCGAGGAAGCCGGCGTCGCGCCCGAGGTGGTCATCGCCGAATTCGGCGACGAGCAGTTCGAGGTGACGCACGAGCCGGCGGACGCGCTGACGGCGGCCGACCGCGCCGTCGCCATCCGCGAAATCACGCGCGAGTTGGCGCGCAATGCCGGCTGGCGTGCGAGCTTCGCCCCCAAGACAGCGCCAACCGCCGTCGGCAACGGCGTCCACATCCATTTCAGCTTCGTCGACGAGGCCGGCAAGCCGATGACTTACGATCCGGCACTGGCGGGCGGCCTTTCCGCCAAAGCGGGCGCCTTCTGTGCCGGCGTGCTGCGCCATCTGCCTGGGATGACCGCCATGACGGCGTCGAGCGTGTCGTCCTTCTACCGGCTGAAGCCGCACAGCTGGAGTTCTTCCTACACCTGGCTTGCCGACCGCGACCGCGAGGCGTCGCTGCGCATCTGCCCGACGGTGACGATCGGCGGACGGGATCCGGCGCGGCAATACAACATCGAATACCGGGCCGCCGACGCCACCGGCAATCCCTATCTGTCGCTGGCGGCGATCATCCGCGCCGGGCTGGAGGGGCTGGAGGCGGGCCTGCCGTCGCCACCTTTGGTCACCGGCGACCCGACACTGATGAGCGAGGCGGAGCGGGCAAGTCTTGGTCTGGTGCGCCTGCCCGAAACCCTGCCCGCGGCACTGGACGCGCTGCTGGCCGACGGCACCGTGACGGGATGGTTCGCGCCCGTCTTCATCGAAACCTTCGTCGGCCTCAAGCGACATGAAGCCGAGCGTCTTGCCGGTCTCGATCCGGCCTCCATCTGCGATCTCTACCGGACGCTCTATTGATGACCGCAGTGACAAAAAAAGATTGGCCCGAGGCCGTCGAGGCCCTCAACGAGCACGGCCGTTCCGATATCGTGCTGTTGTGCGAGCATGCGTCCAACCACATGCCGGTCGAGTATCGACAGCTTGGCCTCGATGCCCACCATCTGCAGCGCCACATCGCCTGGGATATCGGCGCCGCCGAAGTGACCCGCCTGCTGTCGTCGAAGCTCGATGCTCCGGCCTTCCTCAGCGGCTATTCGCGGCTGCTGATCGACCTCAACCGGCCACTGGGCACGCCAGGCAGCATTCCGGTACTGTCGGAAGACACCGACATTCCCGGGAATGTCGGCATCGATGCGGCGGAGCGGACCCGGCGCGCCGAGATCATCTTTTCGCCGTTCCATGACCGGGTGACCGCTTATCTCGACCGCCGGGCACAAGCAGGCCGGCAGACGCGGATCGTGACGATCCATTCTTTCACGCCGGTCTTCCTCGGCGTCAGCAGGCCCTGGCATGCCGGCGTGCTGCATGACCAAGCAAGAGGTCTCGCCGAAGCGATCCTTTCGGGCCTGCGCACCGATGCGGCGCTCAATGTTGCGGCCAATGTACCCTATGTGATCAGCCGCGACGCCGACTACGCCGTGCCCATCCATGGCGACGATCGCGGCATCGCCGCCGTCCTCGTCGAGATCCGGCAGGATCTTTTGTCGACACGGTCCGGCATCGAGGAATGGGCGGACCGGCTGGCGGCGGCACTGCCGGCACTCGAGACAGAAACCGTGCCGTGAGCAATCCAAGCCTGCGCGAGCGCGACGCCGCGACCATCGCCCAGATCGGCAAGTTGCGTTTCTCGCCGCTCGGCGTCATCGGCAGCCGGGGCAACCGGCTGATCGGCGGCTGCTGGCAATCACGCCCCGCGGCCACGGCTGCGGCAGAAATTACCCAAGCAGCCCCGCCTGATCGTTGCGCGGCATTTATTCCGCGATACGCACGATCAGCTTGCCGAAATTCTTGCCATCGAGAAGGCCGAGAAAGGCCTGTGGTGCATTTTCGATGCCATCGACGATATCTTCCCTGTAGCGGACGCGGCCGGACGATATCCATTCGGCCATCTCACGATAGAAGGCCGGGCGCTGGTCGACAAATTCACGCTGGATAAACCCCCTGATCGTCAGGCTGCGGTGCAGCACTTGCTGCATCAATACCGGCAAGCGGTCGACGCCGGCATCCGCGATGACGTTGTACTGCGCGATCAGCCCGCAGACCGGCACACGCGCAAATTCGTTCAGCAGCGGAAACACCGCGTCCCAGACAGGACCACCGACATTCTCGAAATAGATGTCGATGCCACCGGGGCAGGCTGCCTTCAACTGCTCGGCAAAATCATCGGCACGGTGATCGACGACCGCATCGAAGCCGAGTTCGTCTCGCACGAAGGCGCACTTGTCGGCACCGCCGGCAATGCCGACGGCACGCGCGCCCTTGATGCGCGCGATCTGGCCAACGGCCGACCCGACCGCGCCGCTGGCGGCCGCCACGACGACCGTCTCGCCAGGCTTCGGCTGCCCGATGGTGAGCAGACCGGCATAGGCCGTGAAGCCCGGCATGCCGAGCACGCCAAGCGCCGTCGTGATGGGTGCCGCAGCGGGATCCAGCTTGCGCAGCCCCACACCGTCGGACAAGGCAAAACTCTGCCAGCCGGAATGGGACAACACGATATCCCCTTCGGTAAATTCCGGGTGGCGAGAGATCACGACGCGCGCAACAGTACCGCCTTCCATCACGCCGTCGACATCGACGGGCCTGGCATAGGATTTCGTAGCGTTCATGCGCCCGCGCATATAGGGATCGAGCGACAGATAGAGGATCTGCAGCAGCAGTTCGCCCTCTCCCGGCTGGACGACATCAACCGTCTCGATGCGGAAATCATCCGGCTTTGGCCGGCCTTGTGGCCGCGCCGCGAGCACGATGCGGGTGTTGGACTGGATCGACATCGAAAATCTCCCTGCGAAGAAGGCTCTACTCGAAAAACCGGTTGGGCGGACGCTTCAGGCCGAGATTCTCGCGCAGTGTCGACCCTTCATATTGCCGCCTGAAGATCCCTCGCCTTTGCAATTCCGGCACCACCTTCTCGGCAAAATCATCGAGCCCGGCGGGCAGGTATGGAAACATGATGTTGAACCCGTCGGAACCCTCGCCGATCAGCCATTCCTCCATCTCGTCGGCGATTGTTTCAGGCGTGCCGACAAAAGCAAGGCCGGAATAGCCGCCCAGCCTTTGCGCAAGCTGCCTGACGGTCAGGTTCTCCTCGCGTGCCAGTTCGATGACGCGCTCGCGGCCACTCTTCGAGGCATTGGTCTCGGGGATTTCGGGCAAGGGCGCGTCGGGATCAAAACCGGACGCGTCATGTCCGATGGCGATCGACAGCGAGGCGATGCCGCTCTCGTAGTAGACGAGACTGTCGAGCTTCGCCCGCTTGGCCTGCGCGTCCTCGACGCTGTCACCGACAACGACAAAGGCGCCGGGCAGGATCTTGATGTCGTCACGCGACCGGCCAAGCCTTTCCGCACGGCCTTTGACGTCGGCGAAGAAGCGCTGCCCCGCCGCGAGATCGGCATGGGCGGCGAAAATGACCTCCGCTGTCTCCGCCGCCAGTTGGCGTCCTGCCTCCGAGGCGCCGGCCTGCACGATGACCGGCCAGCCCTGGATTGGCCGCGCGATGTTGAGTGGGCCGCGCACCGAGAGATGCTCACCCTTATGGTCGAGCACATGCAGCCTGGCCGGGTCGAAATAGAACCCGCTTTCGGCGTCGCGGATGAAGGCATCGTCGGCAAAGCTGTCCCACAGGCCGGTGACGACATCGTAGAATTCCCGGGCCCGCCGGTAGCGCTCGTCATGCTCGACATGCTCGTCGAGGCCGAAATTGAGCGCCGCATCCGGATTGGACGTGGTGACGATGTTCCAGCCGGCGCGTCCGCCGCTGATATGGTCGAGCGAGGCGAAGCGGCGGGCAACATGATAGGGCGCGTCGAACGTCGTCGATGCGGTGGCGACCAGCCCGATATGGTCGGTGACGGCGGCGAGCGCCGACAAAAGCGTGAACGGCTCGAACGAGGTGACCGTGTGGCTGCGCCGCAGCGCCTCGATCGGCATGTTGAGAACGGCCAGATGGTCGGCCATGAAGAAGGCGTCGAACTTCGCCGCCTCCAAGGTCTGGGCGAAGCGCTTCAGATGCGCGAAATTGAAATTGGCGTCGGCATAGGCGCCCGGATAGCGCCAGGCGCCGGTATGCAGGCTGACGGGGCGCATGAAGGCGCCGAGGTGCAATTGTTTTTGTGTCATGAAAGTCGTTTCGACCGATCGATACAGTCGAGCACTAGCGCTCGAATCCTAAACTCAGGATCGGACGGTCCGCGCAACTCGGGAAGATATCCTGTTCCTCCACACCGGCCTTTTGCAGCATAGGTTTTGCGCTGTCCGGGACCAGGACAAAAAATGGCCGGGCTCGAATGCGGCCCGGCCAAAAGAAGGTTTGAACCTTCAGAGGGGAACACCGTCCAGCGGAATGGGAGGAAACCGCTAAACGATTTTACCTTTTTGCGCCTATCTCGAAGCCTTGGCGACGAATGGCATTCCAAAAAACATATGAAACGGCAAAAATTCGTGCAGAGCTGAGTTCACGAACCCGCCGCTCCGGCCTGGAGAAGATCGGCATAGTGGCGGCGTGCCACGTCGGGATGTGAACGCAGTCGGCTTTTGAGCACATTGGTGCCGACATCGCGGAACAACGGATTGTCCGGATCGCTTGCCGGCCCGCGCGCTTCGGCCGCCAATTCCTCGGGCAGGGTCAGAAGCGGTATGGTCGCGTCCAGCCGCGCACTGAAGAAGAAGGGAACGGAGATCCGCTCGACGCCGGCAGGCGGCGTCACGACGCGGTGAACGGTGGCACGCAAATACCCATTCGATGCCAGTTCGAGCAGTTCGCCAATGTTGACGACCAGCGTTCCAGGGAGCGGATCCACATTCACCCAGCTTCCGTCATATTCGACCTGCAGGCCCTTGTTGTCGTCCTGCAGCAGCAGGGTGAGGAAACCGCCATCCTTGTGCGCGCCGACGCCCTGGTCGCCTTCGGTCGCGTCACGGCCGGGATAACGGACGATCTTCATGCGATGGTTGGGCGAGTCCCGATAGATCGCGTCGAAGGCGTCCTCGGGCTGATCGAGCGATAGTGCGAAGGCTTTCAGCAGCCGAATGGCCACCGCGGTCGCCTTGGCCTGCCATGCAAGCAGTGCCGGCTTGAGCTCCGGCAGTGCAGACGGCCACTGGTTCGGCCCCTGCAGCCGTGTCCACGGTGCAATTCCAGGTCCCTGCGCTATGGGCTGGCGCTCGACGCCGATGTCGAGTTGCTCACGCCAGTCGGCCGCGCCCTTGGTCAGTTCGCCGCCGGCGCGGGTGTAGCCGCGAAACTGCTGGGATTTGACCATTTCGATGGCCAGCTTGTCGGCCTCCGGCAACGCGAAGAACCGTCGCGAGGCATCGAGCACGTCGTCGATCTCCGGGGCGGAAATTCCGTGGCCGCTGAGATAGAAGAAGCCAACGTCCCGGGCTGCCGTACGCAGGTCCAGGAGAAAGGTACGATACTCGGACGCACCTTGTTCGAGGCGGCTCAGGTCAAGCACCGGCACAATTCTGGGCATGTTCAGCTTCCTTCTTTTCTCTGCCCTGGCTTAGGAGAAGTAGAAGCGACCACCGGCAAGAGCTTCGAGCATGAATGCATCTCAAAGTGACACGCAAGGCGTGCCGATCAAAGCAACAGGAAGTCCAATCCGGGCCGGATGGAAGAACGTCAGCGCTGCATATTATGACCTGTCGGCAAATAATTTCCCGACAAGTGCTTTACCCGCCATGCCTCTCGTGGACCGCACTTTCCAGTGCGACAGCGTATAAGTCGCAGCGGAAGCGCAATCGCGCGTGATCGTCTGTAAATCCCGCCAGCCGACCGGCAAGACGGCTTCAAGCCAGCTCGAACCGCTCGATGGCGCGCATGATGCCGCGCAGCTCGGCGAGGCCCTTCAGCCGGCCGATCAGCGAATAGCCGGGGTTGATCCTGGTCTTGCCGATGTCGTCGGCAAGCAGATGGCCATGGTCTGGTCGCATCGGAATGCGCCAGTCGGCACGGCCTTCCCTGCGACGGCGCGCCTCTTCCTGCATCAGAGCGAGGATAACATGCGCCATGTCGGTGCCGCCTTCGAGATGCTCGGCTTCGTAGAACGAGCCGTCATCCTCGATGGTGATGTTGCGGAGGTGGACAAAGTGGATGCGGTCGGCGAATTCCTTGACCATGGCGACGATGTCATTGTCGGCGCGCGTGCCATAAGAGCCGGTGCAGAACGTCAGGCCGTTGGCGGGGCTGTCGACGGCGTTAAGGATGAAACGCGCATCCTCGGCTGTCGAAACGATGCGTGGCAAGCCATAGAGCGAGAAGGGCGGGTCGTCGGGATGGATGCACATGCGCACCCCCTCCTCTTCGGCCACCGGAATGATCTCGCGCAGGAACCAGGCAAGGTTTTGGCGCAGCTCCTTTGGTCCGATCGCATCGTAGTCCGCCAGGGCCTCGCGAAAACTGTCCCTGTCATAGCTGCGATAGGTCGCCGGCAGGCCGGCGATCAGGTTGCGTTCGATCCTGTCGATCGCTTCGCTGCTCAATTCCTTCAGCCGCGCTTCCGCTTCGGCGATACGGGCAGCGGTATAGC
>NZ_RZPF01000156.1:0-10522 GCF_004022735.1 Mesorhizobium sp. M7A.F.Ca.AU.001.01.1.1 | reverse complement strand
CATCTCCGGCGTCAGCCTGCCGGACGGCGTGATGAACTGCACCTCGGCGATCTTCTCCGGCGCCAAAAAGGGCGAAATCATCAGCGTCGGCGAGACCTTCATCGTGCCCGAGGATGCCATCGAGACCATCCGCCCAGCCATTGGCCTGGGCAGCGAGCGCCCCTGGTTCCTGCGTTTTCAGCGGCCGCCGAAGTGACAGCATCCTTCTCCCCGTAAAGAAAGCTCATTTCCCCGCCCGCTTCGCCATCGAAAACGCCGTCTCCAGCACGGCGGCGAGAAAGCATATGCGCAGCGGCTCGATCAGGATGCCGGTGGAGGAATCCTGGAACGGGCTGCCGAAGAGCAGCGTCACGGCATGCGAAAAAATCTGCCAGATATCGAGCTCGTGTGGACCGATCAGCCGCGTCGCGCCGAGCCACAGCCAGGCCGCGCCCCAGTCGAGCAACCGGTAGCCGACCACCAGCGTGCACAACAGCACCAGGCTGGCGCTGACCGTCAGCCGCACGCCGTTGGCGATCGGCAGATAGCGCGAGCGGTAGCCGGCGATGAAATGCTCGACGAAATCGCGCAGGAATTTCGGCAGGCCGGCATAGCGCCGGCCGGCACGCTCCAGCCGGCCATGCACGCGCATCAGGGCAGCATCGTCGCGCACATCATAGCCGTAGATCAGCGCCGCCATCACCAGCCAGATCAGCGGCAGGAGCATGAAGAAGAACAGGTTGATCGCAGCCGTCGACGGCGCGATCGAGGAGATCTCGACCGGCACCATGGGTGCGGCCGAGGCCATCGGCACCGGGTTTGCCAGCCCGTCCACCGATGCCTGCAGGGCCGACCAGAAATTGCGGCTCATCAGCCATTGCAGGGCCGAATCCTTCCATCGGCTGATCACGTAGAGACCGACGAAGATCCAGTTGGTCTCGCAGATCACCACCACGATCTGCCAGAACGACTCCGCACCTGTCTTAGCCTGCATGAATTTGGCCAGCCGGCGGATCAGCCAGGACACCGCCACGGAGACCAGCAGCCAGCGCGAGTCGAGCACGTCGAGCACATCAGCGCTCTGGCCGAAATCGGCCTGGTCGAGTGTTTCGCGCGAATACTGCCGCACGACGTCGCCCAGAAATCCCCAGGCGGCATAATAGGCGAAGAACGGCAGAAGCGCGATGGTGATCATCCGCACCAGCCGCGAGCCGCGCCGGTCAGCCTCGGCACCCGGCTTCGTTTGCGTCTCGGTGGTTGCGGCCTTGTCGGCGCCGCGCTGCGCGGCCACCACATGCGGCAGGCCGGGGCGCAGCACGTGGAACATTGCCACCGTCACCACCAGCTGCGCCAGCGCCACCAGCGTCAGCATCGCCAACCCGGCGAAGTGATTGGCCAGCGCCACCTTCGCCGCCAGCAGCATGAGGAGATCGCCGACCATCACGCCGGCCAGCACGAGTGCCATGAGCTGCGGCCAGAACCGCCGCAGCAGCGAAAAACCTAGGGTGATCGGTCTGATGATATCGGCAAACATGAGGTTCTCTCACGATGCCACCCGCCAAAACCTTTCTAGCAAAGCATGATTGTTTTGCAAGGAATGGGGCTCCCCTTCTCCAACAGAGGGAGAAGGGAGAACCGTCCCCCTCACCTTCTTACCCTCGACTTCAGCCACCGATCAAACGCCACCGCCAGGATCAGGATGAGCCCGATGACGATGCTTTGCGTGTAGGACGAGACGTTGTTGAACTGCAGCCCGTTCTGCAGCACGCCGATCAGCGCCGCGCCCACCACCGTGCCGCCGACCGAGCCGATGCCGCCGAACAGCGAGGTGCCGCCGATGACGACGGCCGAAATGACGGTCAGTTCGTAGCCGATGCCCGCCACCGCTTCCGAGGAGTTCAGCCTGGCCGACAGCACGAAGGCCGCGAGCCCGGCGAAGAAGCCGACAATGACGTAGACCGAGACCAGGATGCGGTCGACGCGCAGGCCCGACAGCCGCGCTGCTTCCGCATTACCGCCGACGGCATAGACGGCGCGGCCATAGCGCGTGTAGCGCAGCACGATGTGGCACAGGATGGCGGCCGCCGCGAAGATCAGCGCCGGCACCGGCACCGGGCCGATCAGCCCGGTACCGAACCAGCGCATCGAGGCGTCGAAGCCCGAGATCGGGCCGCCATTGGAGATGGTCAGTGTCAGCCCGCGAAACACCGTCAGCCCGCCCAGCGTGACGACGAAGGGCGGCACTTTCAGCCGGGTGATGACAAGCCCCTGCACGCCGCCGGCAGCGGCTCCGACGATGATGGCGGCCAGCAGCGCGGCGAACCAGCCGAACCCTTGCGTGCCGCTCGTCGACAGCGACAGCGTGTTGGCCGTGCCGCCCTTGGCGACCACGGCGGCGACCATGCCGCAGAAGGCGAGCAGCGAGCCGACCGACAGGTCGATGCCGGCGGTAAGGATGACGAAGGTCATGCCGAGCGCGATCAGCCCGGTGATCGAGATCTGCCTTGTGATGTTGAACAGGTTGATCGGGTCCATGAAGCTCGGCTTCAGCACCGTGAAGACGATGATCAGCGCCACCAGGAACAGCAGCGGCCCGAAGCTCATCAAAAGCCGCGCGAAGTTGATGCCGCCGCGCTGATCCTGCTCCCCCGCCACGCTCATAGTGTCTCCTTGCGGTCGAGTGCCATCAGTTCCATCAGTCTTTCCTCGTTTGCTTCGACGCCCGGCATCTGGCCGGTGATGCGTCCGCGGCGCATGGTGACGATGCGGTCCGAAACCGCCAGCACCTCGGGCAGTTCGGACGAGATCATCATCACCGCAATGCCGCGCGCCGCAAGCTGCACCAGGATCTGGTGCACCTCGGTCTTGGCGCCGACATCGACGCCGCGCGTCGGCTCGTCGACGATCAGCACTTTCGGATCGCGCGCGAGCCAGCGCGCCAGGATCACCTTTTGCTGGTTGCCGCCCGACAGGCCCTCGATCGCCTGCTCGGCCGAAGCCATGCGGATCGACAGCATCTTTCGAAACCCGGACAGCGCATCGCGCTCGCGCCGCTCGGCCATGAAGCCGAAACCGTTGCTGAAGCTGCCCAGCGAAGCGATGGAGAAATTCGGCAGGATGCCCAGCGCGGCAAAGATCGCCTGGTGCTTGCGGTCCTCCGGCACCAGGCCGATGCCGAGGGCAATGGCGTCCGCGGGTGATGACGGGGCGATCGGCTTGCCGTCGAGCGTGATGGTGCCGGCCGCGATGCGGTCGGCGCCGAAGATAGCGCGCGCCAGTTCGGTGCGGCCTGAGCCGACAAGCCCGGCAACGCCGAGGATTTCACCGGCCTTGAGGTCTATGTCGACGCCGTCGAGCACGATGGCGTGCGGCGCCTCGGGGTCGCGCACAGTGCGCAGGCCGCGCACCGACAGCACGACATCGCCGGCCACCGCGCGTTGCGCCGGCCGGGCGTAGAGCTCGGACGCCGCGCGGCCGACCATCTTCTCGATGATTTTGGGCAGCGCGATCGGCCCGCCTTCACGGTTAAGGTGGCCGGCAAGCCTGCCGTCGCGCAGCACCGTCATGCGATCGCATATGGCGGACGCTTCCTCCAGCCGGTGGGTGACGAACATAATGGCGACCCTGTCCTTGCGCAGCCGGTCCATGATCGACAGCAGCCGCTGCACCTCGGTCTCGGTCAGCGCCGAGGTCGGCTCATCCATGATGATCAGCCGGCTTTCCAGCGACAGCGCCCGAGCAATCTCGACCAGTTGCTGCTCGGCCACGGACAATGCCGAGACCGGCGTCATCGGGTCTATGGAGAGACCGACGCGGGCGATGATCGTGCGGGAATCTTCCTCCATCTTGCGCCAACTCACCAGCCCGAGCGGGCCGATCGGCGCGCGGCCGATGAAAATGTTCTCCGCCACGGTCAGCGTCGGGATCAGGCTCAGTTCCTGATAGATGGTGACGATGCCAAGCCGCTTGGCATCCTGCGGGCTGGAGGGATGATAATCGGCACCGTCGAAAGTGATGCGGCCGCCCGATGGCGGCATCACACCCGACAGGATTTTCAAGAGCGTCGATTTGCCGGCGCCGTTTTCGCCCAGCAGGCCGAGGATCTCGCCGGGGCGGATATCGAGCGAGACATCGCTGAGCGCCGTCACGCCGGCGAAATGCTTGGTGATGCCTTCGACGGCAAGCAGGATGGGTTCGGGCGAGGCGGCTTCAGCGGCTGGCGGCAAGGGTGGCTCCTTCCATGCAGTTGATGTCGCCTGTCAGCGCTTGAACGCCCCCCTCTGTCCTGCCGGACATCTCCCCCTCAAGGGGGGAGATTGGCTGTGTCACCGGCGACACCTTTTCTTTCAACATTTGGGAACTGGCGAAAGCAGGAGGAACAGTCGATCTCCCCCTTGAGGGGGAGATGTCCGGCAGGACAGAGGGGGGCGCTGTCCCGCCGGCTTTGCCAATCGGCCGATCCCCGCCAAACCCCTACTTCGTCTCGCCAATCCGCTCTGCCTTGTCGAGATTGTCCTTGCCGATGACGATTGGCGTCAGCAGCACCAGCTTCTCCTTCGGCTCGGTCTTGTCCTTGGCAAAGGCCACCGCGATGCGCACCGCAGTGCGCGACTGCTCGCCGGGGAATTGCTCGACGGTGCCCGCAAGCTTGCCGTCGCGCACGGCGACCAGCGCTTCGGGCAGTGCATCGAAGCCGTAGATCTTGACGTCGGTGAAGTTGCGCGCGGCACAAGCCTCCATGGCGCCCAGCGCCATGTCGTCATTGGCGCAGACGATGGCGTCGGGTTTGCCGTTGGCGGCAAGGCCAGCCTCGGTCACCGACAGCGCCTCGGCGCGGGCGAAGTTGGCGGTCTGCTCGAAGACGATCTGATACTTGTCCTTCAGAGGATCGAGCACATTGTGCACGCCCTTGTTGCGGTCGATCGCCGGGCCGGCGCCGGGCTGGCCCTGCAGATGGAACAGCTTGGCACCGTTGGGAAACGCCGCCACCACGGCGTTGGCTTCCGCCTCGCCGCCCTTCACATTGTCGGCGCCGACATGGGCGAGGATGCCCTCGACGCCGTCTACGCGGCGGTCGATCGTCACCACGGGAACGCCGGCCTTGACCGCTTCCTCGATGGCCGGCGCCAGGGCGTTGACGTCGAGCGGCGAGATGACGATGGCGTTGACCTTCTGCACCAGGGCGGCCTCGATGTCGGCGGTCTGCTTGGTGGCCGAGTTCTGGCCGTCGCTTTCGGTCAGATTGACGCCTTGCGTGGCGGCTTCCGCCTTGATCTCGTTCAGCATGTGCACGAAGAACGGAAAGCCGAGACTGGGCACCGAGCCAAGGATAGTGAGCTTGTCCTGCGCAAACACAGAAGGCGCGGCAACCATCATGGCGCCGAAAGCCGCGGACGACAGCAGGAATTCACGTCTGTTCATGGGATCCTCCTCCACAAGAACGCACGACCCGAAAACCGGGATCGGTTTCAGGAAGGATCATGCGTCGGTTCAAAGTGTGGAGCATCCTCCCTGCGCCCGAAAACGCATGCCGCTCCAGCTGGCCGCCGCTGTAAAAAGAGCCTCCCACCGACGCCTGCGCAGGGATGCTAACCCAGGGCCAACCATTTGTGCAACATCGATATAACAGCGGTGCCAGGCAAATTATCGGAATTGTCGGATTTTGGATTTCCGGCGTGGGGGCCGCTTTGTCGGAAGACCTCCAATGCAAGGCCGCCCCTCTGCTTCTCAATCCAGGAACGCCAGAACACGCTGCCAAAGCAGCGCCGCGGCTGTGTCGTTGTAGTCGGGCAGAGCTGGATCCGAGAAATAATGTCCCGAGTTTGGATAGCGGAAGATCCGCACATCGGTTTGCGCGGCCTCGGCGGCGTGCTGCCAGGCGCGGACATCCGGCTCGGGGAAGAACGGATCGGTGTCGGCGACATGCAATTGAACCGGCAGGCCGGGCCGGATGTTCGCAGGCACGGTTGCCAGCCCATGCAACAGCAGCACCTTGGCCGTCAGCGGCCGCAAGGCCCAGACTGACGCGACCACGCCTGCACCCATCGAAATCCCCGCCAGCACCGTATCGCCGGGCGTCGAGGCCAGGGCATCGCGCGCCCTTTGGCAAATGACCTCCCAGCCGATCCGCGCCTTGATCGCGAAGCCTTGCTCGAGATCGTCCGTCGCCACGCCCGCATAGAGGTCCGGCAGCGAAACGGCGTGACCGGCGGCGCCCAGCTTTCCAGCGAGATGCCGCTCGTGCTCGCGCAGCCCCAGAACCGAATGAAACAGGATTATGTTCGCGGACATCCGGTCATGATACCTGCCGGCACATGCCGTCTCAACGGCTGGGTACGTCATGAGGCGTGCGGCTTCCATTCTCCCGGCGTGGCACTACTTTGGACTGAACCCAAAGCACTCGACTGGAGAACAACATGAAGCCGCAAATCATCTGCCATATGCTGGCATCCCTTGACGGCAGCCTCCACCCCAGCCGCTATACCTCGAGCCCCGATGGCACCCGGGCCGAGTGGTCGAGCCTCTACGAGCATATCCATAATGATCTCGCGGCTGATGCCTGGATCGTCGGGCGCGTCACCATGGCCGAGATGAGCAAGGCCGGCGCGCATCCGCCGGCCAATGCCGGCAAGGTCGACCGGCCCTATCATTTCGCGCAAATAGGTGCGGGTTATGCCGTGGCGCTCGATGCCTCGGGCAAGCTTCATTTTTCCAAACCCGACATCGGTGGCGACCATGTCGTGGTGCTGCTTGGGCGCGACGTTGCCGACAGCCATTTGGCAGAGCTTGCCGCCGACGGCGTGTCCTATATCGTCGCGGAAACCGGCGATATCGATCTCGCCGCGATGCTTGAGGTCCTCGGACGCGAACTCGGCATAAGCCGGCTGCTGCTCGAGGGCGGCGCCAGCATCAACGGTTCCTTCCTCGCCGCCGGGCTCGTCGATGAATTGAGCCTTCTCGTTGCACCCGCGATCGACGGACGGGCCGCCAATCAGGGTTTCGTCGAGTTCGGCGAGAGCGGCCTGGCGGGCAAGACGCAGCTGTCCCTGAAGAGCTGCGAGGCGCTGGCGCATGGGCTCGTCCATCTGCGCTACGCGGTCAGCCCTGGAGCATAATCCCGAAAGGTCGCGGCGTGGCCCAGGGTCTCCGCGACGGGGCTGACGAAGTCAGAGACTTCGGCTCACCTCGAGCGTTGCTAAGCGCATCAATACCGCATGGCGTCGAGATCGGCGATCAGCGTCGGGCCGGTGGGGTGCCAGCCGAGCCGTGCCTGGGTCAGAGCGCTGGAGGCCGGCAGATCCATCGGCGCGAACATCGCCATCCAGCCGAAATGCTCCGCCGCCTTTTCCGGCGCAATGGAAACCACCGGCAATTTCAAACCCCGGCCGAGCGCCTCGGCGATAGCGCGCACTTCGACACCTTCCTCGCCGACCGCGTGATAGCGCGCGCCCGGCTGCCGCTTTTCCACGGCGAGCCGGTAAAGCCGCGCCGCATCGAGGAGGTGGCCCGCGGAGTAGCGATTGCGGCCGTCGCCGACATAGGCCGAGACGCCCCTTTCACGCGCGATCTCGATGAGCGGCGTGATAAGGCCTTGCTTGACCGGATTGTGGACCTGCGGCAGCCGCACCACCGACACATTGATGCCGGCGTCCAGCAAGGCATTGCCGGCCAGCTCCGAGGCGATGCGCGGATTGGGATGGCTGGCGTTGAAGACGTCCTCGATCGCCAACTGGCCATGCCCGGGGCTGCCCATGCCGACGCCAGAGGTGATCACCAGCGGCCGGTCGGAGCCGGCGAGCGCGGCGCCCAGTGCGGCGATGACGCGTTTGTCCTTTTCGCAATTCTCGGCAAACCGCGAAAAATCGTGGTCGAATGCCGTGTGGATCACGCCGTCCGCCTTGGCCGCGCCATCGCACAGCCCTTCGGGCTCCTCGAGCGTTCCGCGATGCACTTCAGCACCGGCGGCGGCCAGCGCCTCGGCGCCGGCGTCGGAGCGGGTCACGCCGACCACCTGATGGCCTGCCTTGATGAGTTCGGGAACGATCGCGGAACCGATGAAACCGGTCGCGCCGGTGAGAAAGATACGCATGCAAAATCTCCTGTACAGTTGCCTGCGTAATATTGCCGGTCTATTATTCTATTAAAGTAGTGATCTTATCGTGGTATAATGGCTAACAGGATGCCTTCCAATTCCGGCTCACTAGCAGCGTTCCTCAAAGACCGGCGCACCCGGCTTGATCCCGCATCATTCGGGTTTTCCGGACGCAGACGCACGCCGGGGCTGCGCCGCGAAGAGGTCGCACAGCGCGCCAACATCAGCCCGACCTGGTACACATGGCTGGAACAGGGCCGCGGCGGCGCACCCTCGGCCGATGTCCTCAACCGCATCGCCAAGGGGCTGCTGCTGACCGAGGCGGAGCGCGAACATCTTTTCATGCTCGGGCTGGGGCGCCCGCCCGAGGTCCGCTACAGGGGCGTCGAAGGCGTCAGCCCCCGGCTGCAGCGCCTCATCGACACGCTCGATGCCAGCCCCGCCATAGTCAGGACCGCCACCTGGGACGTCGTTGCCTGGAACCGTGCCGCGAGGGTCGTGCTGACCGACTACAGCACCCTGCCCGAGGGCGAGCGCAACATTCTGCGCTTCATGTTCCTCAGTCCCCATATCCGCGCCAGGCAGCACGACTGGCAAAACCTCGCCCGTTTCGTGGTGGGCGCGTTCCGGGCCGATGCGGCACGCGCCGGTGCTGTCTCCGAGGTGCGTGAACTCGTCGACGAACTCTGCAGCGCCAGCCCCGAGTTTGCCGCCCTGTGGCGGGAAAACGGCGTGCTCAGCCATGGCGACGGGACAAAGCGCCTGAAGCACCCGGAACTTGGCGATATCGAACTGGAATATTCGGGCTTCGCGGTCGACGGCCGGCCGGATTTGAGCCTGACCGTCTACAACCCGGTCGACAGCGCCGTCGCCGACCGTATTCGCACGCTGGCCCTCACCCGACACCCCAAAGAGTAAGGGCGGGACGACCTATCCGCTGCGATGACTCCCGCCCGCTCTCAAGCGCGCTCGCAGACCGCCTTCAGGATCTGCAAGGTCGGTCCCCAGTAGAGATTGGCGTGCGGACGGATCGCCGGTTCGGCGAAGTCGCTGAGCGTCAGTGTCAACAGTGTTCCCCCATCCGCCGGCGCCAGGTCGAAGCTGACCACGGTGTGATTTTCGGGCACGTCCGCCAGACGCGAGGCCGACAGCGTGCTCCAATAGCTGTAGGCGAAGCTCATTCCCGGCTCAAAAGTGCGGATGGTGCCGTGGTTTTCGAACGGTATTCCGTGCAGCAGTCCGCGCATGACGATCGCGCCGCCGGCCTGCCCTTGCAGGCTGACGGTCAACTCCTCGTCGGACATCCATTGCGGGATCATTTCTGGCGTCGTTAGTATCCGCCAGACCTTGGCCGGCACGGCACCGATGACGACGGTCTTGGTTATCGGCGCAGCGGACTCACTCATGGGGTGCAGATTATAGCGGATGCGGCGGCGACAATATCGCTGTTCCAGGCGGTACGGATGCCGCCATTGCCCCTTGCCCTGTATAGGAAGACAGCACCACGCTTGCGAAGCCATTGCAGCCCGTGGCATCTGTCGGCTCCACCAGCGCAGACGGCACCATGACACCACGGCAGACACGGCAGAGCGGCAGGCAGGGGGCGCCCGGCGTCAGTCTCAACCGGGCGCTGTCGAAGCTCGGCCTGTGCTCGCGCACACAGGCCGAGGTGCTGATCGCCGAAGGCCGCGTGCGCGTCGGCGGCAAGGTGGTGCGCGATGCGGCGCTGCGCGTCGACCTCGACCGCGACCGCATCGTCGTCGACGACAGGCCGGTGGTTGCCGAGCGCAAGGTCTACCTCATGCTCAACAAGCCGCGCGGGCTGGTCACCACCCGCGACGACCCGCAGCAGCGCGACACCGTCTATGCCTGCCTGGAAGGGCTCGATCTGCCCTTCGTCTCGCCGGTAGGCCGGCTCGACAAAGCCAGCGAAGGCATGCTGCTGATGACCAACGACACCCGGTTTGCCAACCGGCTGATGGACCCGGCCTCGCATCTGCCCAAGACCTATCACGTGCAGATCGGCACGGTGCCGGACGAGGCGATGCTGGAGACGTTACGCGCGGGCGTGACCGTCGACGGCGAGACCCTGACCGCCAGCTCGATCGAACTCTTGCGCAGCGGCGGCCGCACCGCCTGGCTGGAGATCGTGCTCGACGAAGGCCGTAACCGCCACATCCGTCGCCTGCTCGCCGCGCATGGCGTCGAGGTCCTGCGCCTCATCCGCATCGCTATCGGCCGCCTGCCGCTCGGCGACCTCGCCAAGGGTACGGCACGGCATTTGACAGCAGAAGAGTTGGCGCTGCTGAGGGGGTAAGCAGGGCGTGCCGCTGGTGCAGGCGCACGGCGATCCTTCCTGACGGAAAGCTGTCAGCAGGCCTGGCCTATAGGTCGGATGGGAGCCGGCCACGGCTTCAACGATCAGGGAGCCAATGCAATGAATTTCGTCTC
>NZ_RZPF01000155.1:0-10536 GCF_004022735.1 Mesorhizobium sp. M7A.F.Ca.AU.001.01.1.1 | reverse complement strand
CCATGACCCCGGGCAGCAGCCGCACCACCGCGTCGACCAGCGGGTGATCGACGCGCGGGGATTGGAGGAAGTCTCGATCGGCGATTTCATTCTCTCGGGTGGTGAGCCGGCCGCCCTTGTGCTGCTCGACGCGGTGGTGCGGCTGCTGCCCGGGGTCATGGGCAACGCGATGTCGGGCGAGGAAGAGAGTTTTGAAAACGGCCTGCTCGAACATCCGCACTATACGCGGCCGCAGGAGTTCGAAGGCCGTGACATTCCCGAGGTCCTGATTTCCGGCAATCACAAGAAGATCGCCGCCTGGCGGCGGGCGGAGTCAGAAAGACTGACAGCCGAGAGGCGTCCGGACCTGCTTGCCGCTGCTCAGCCCTTGGCAAAATAATAGAAGGCCAAAAACAGGCCGACGGCGACGACGAAGCCGCGCACGGCGTTTTGCGGCACCCGCTTGGCGATCCAGACGCCGGCATAGCCGCCGAGCGCGCCGCCCGGGATCATGATGATCGCCTGCGGCCAGGCGACGACGCCGCCCGAGACGAAGACGACGATCGCGACAGCGGCGATGACCATGGCCAGCATGTTCTTCAACGCGTTCAGCCGGTGATAGTCGCCGGCCTGGGTGAGGCCGAGCGTCGCCAGCATCATCACGCCCATGCCGGCGCCGAAGAAGCCCCCATAGATGGCGGTGAGAAACTGCGCGAGCGAGCCGGCCAGCGAGCCCACCGCCGCTTCATGGCCGGGCTTTGGCACTGGTTTCAGCCAGGGGCCGGCGGCGAACAGGGCCGTCGCGGCTAGCAGCAGCCACGGCACCAGAGCGCGAAACGAGGGATTGTCGAGCGCCAAAAGGATCAGAGCGCCGGCCAGTGCGCCCACGGCCGAGATCAGGCACAGCAGCAGCGCGCCGCGCCAGAAGTGCCTGATATCGGCCGAGTAGGCGAGGGTCGAGGTGATGTAGCCTGGAAATTGCGTCACCGAGGAGGTGGCGTTGGCAACGATCGGCGGCAGGCCGACCAACGTCATGGCGCCGAAGGTGATGAAGGTGCCGCCACCGGCGACCGCATTGGCGGCGCCTGACAGAAAGCCCGCTAGAAACAGCACGATGGCATCGAAGACAGACATGAATTGCGGCCGCTCAAAACTGTGTTATTTCAGGCTTTAGAAAGCCTGAACGACCGGCGCAACCCGGCACGGCAGGATTACGATGGTGCCATGCGAGCAGAAAATGCGCGCCCAAGGCGTGACAAAGCGGCGAAATAGCTGTATGTGCCCGCCCGTACCGGCCAGAAAGAATCTGCCGGACCCGTCAACAATGACGGTGTAGTCGCCCCTGCCTGATGTTTCAAAGACAAATGTCTTGGAGACAAAAGGCATAGCCAAGCGGTCAATGGAACTGCAAGGCGAGTGTCGGACGCTCTGACTGTCGGAAGAACAAGAAGTGGACTTTTGAGATGGATATTCTCCGTCAGCTCGAGGCCGAACAGGCCGCCAAGATCGAAGCCAAGCGCAAGCTTCCCGAATTCCAGCCCGGCGACACCGTGCGCGTCCAGGTCCGCGTGACCGAAGGCACCCGCACCCGCGTCCAGGCCTATGAGGGCGTCGTCATCGCCCGCGCCGGCGCCGGCTTCCAGGAGAACTTCACGGTTCGCAAGATTTCCTACGGCGAAGGTGTCGAGCGCGTGTTCCCGGTCTACTCGCCGATGGTTGAAGGCGTCGAGATCGTTCGCCGCGGCAAGGTGCGTCGCGCCAAGCTCTACTACCTGCGCGATCGTCGCGGCAAATCGGCCCGTATTTCTGAAAACACCGGCGTGCGCGCCCGCAAGCTGAACGATGAGGAGCGCGATGCGCTGAACGCCGAGAAGGCCCGTATCGAAGCCGAGAAGGTGGCAGCAGCCGAGGCCCTGGCCGTCGAGAAGGCCGCCCAGGACGCCGCCGAGAAGAAGGCCGCCGCCGAGGCCGAAGCAGCAGCCAAGGCCGCCGCAGAAGCGACCCCTGCCGAATAAGGTTTTCGGAAATCCCATTCAAAAAGGCGGCTTCGGCCGCCTTTTTTCGTTTCACCAGACTGTGAACGCTTTCAGCGCCAGACACAGGATCCGGCTGTTGACGGCGCATTACTTTGTGAACTAAATAATCGCGCACAAAGTAATTGGAGATTTGATATGGCACTCTACACCACACAGGCTCACGTCACCGGCGGCCGCGCCGGCCATGGCGAGACCAGCGACGGTCTGCTCAAGGTCGATCTGGCAATGCCCAAAGAACTCGGCGGGCCGGGGGGCGCCACCAATCCCGAGCAACTGTTCGCTATCGGCTATGCCGCCTGCTTCGAAAGCGCCATCCGCTTTGTCGCGCGCAAACAGAAGCTGTCGCTGACGGATGCCGGGGTAACCTCCACCGTCAGCCTGCTTCCCGATGGCGAAGGCTTTAAGCTCGGTGTCGCGCTCGCGGCGGAAACGAAAGGCCTTGATCAGGCGGCGGCGGAAGCGCTTGTATCGGAGGCGCACAAGATCTGCCCCTATTCCAACGCCATCAGGGGCAATGTCGACGTAGCGCTTTCGGTAAAGGCGGCATGACGGAAAAGACGACAAAGAGCACCAGGGACGTCCCGGCGGAGGCCACCGGGACGTTTCACGTTCCGCGGCTCGACCAACAGCTCTGCTTCGCGCTCTATTCGGCAAGCGGGCTGATGACGAAGCTCTACCGCCCGCTGCTCGATCCGCTCGGCCTGACCTATCCGCAATATCTGGCCATGTTGGCGCTCTGGGAACGGGCTCCAAGCACGGTCGGCGAGCTTGGCGAAGCGCTCGGGCTGGATTCGGCGACGCTGACGCCGCTGCTCAAGCGGCTGGAGGCCGGTGGCCTGGTCACACGCCGGCGCGACCCCGCCGACGAGCGCCGGGTTCTGGTCGAGCCGACAGCGAAGGGACAAGCGTTGCGTGAGCAGGCCAAAAGCGTGCCGGCGGCGATGCTTTGCAACCTGCCGCTGGATGCCGACGAGTTGAAATCCCTGCACCGCACGCTGACACGGTTCGTCTCCGGCTTGCGCAAGGCGGATGCCGGCATCGTGAAGCGGAGCTGATCGCTGCCGCGACACCGTTCATTCCTGAATCCCGGAAATGAAGGCATCGGAATCCCTTTTCGCGCGCGCTGACGCAGCGGACCGTCTTGCATGACGCTTGCGGAAAGCTAAAGTCGGCGCCGGATTTTCCTACAAGCCCGGCCGTGCCCGGGTCCTTCAATTTCCGGGGAGTGTGTCATGACCAAATCGAAACTGCTGCTGGCAGGCCTGCTTGCCCTCGTCCTGGTACCCGTTGCCGCCTTTGCGCAGGCGCTGCCCGACCTCGGCGGCAAAAAGGTGGTGGTTGTGACCGAAAACGCCTATCCGCCGCTGCAGTTCATCGATGCCAAGACCGGCAAGCAGATCGGCTGGGAATATGATGCGATGAACGAGATCGCCAAGCGGCTGAATTTCGCCGTCGAGTACCAGAACACATCCTGGGACGCGATGATCCAGGCGGTTTCCGACAACCAGTACAACATCGGCATGACCGGCATCACCATCAAGGACGACCGCAAGGAGAAGGTCGATTTCTCCGACCCCTATATGCGCTCGGAACAGTTCATGCTGGTGCGCGGCGATGAAAGCCGTTTCACCGACGCCAAGACCTTCGGCGCCTTCAAGGATGGGCTGATCGGCGCGCAGGCCGGTACCACGCCCTTCTACACCGCCGTCTACAGCGTGCTCGACGGCAATGAGCAGAACCCGCGCATCAAGCTGTTCGAGACCTTCGGCGCCACGGTGCAGGCACTGAAATCCGGCGACGTTGACGTCGTCTTGACCGACGGCACCGCGGGGAAGGGCTATGTCGACGCCTCCGAGGGCAAGCTGAAGCTGATCGGCGGACCGCTCGGCACCGAGGATTTCGGCTTCATCTTCCCGAAGGGTTCCGACCTGGTGAAGCCGGTCAATGCGGCGATTGCGGCGTTGAAGGCGGACGGGACGTTCGATGCGCTGAACAAGAAGTGGTTTCTTGATTACAAGATGGGGCAGTGATTTCGCACTGACTTCGCGCTTGAACGCCCCCCTCTGCCTTGCCGGGCATCTCCCCCTCAAGGGGGGAGATTGGCTGTTTTTTCCGCTTTCACCAATCACCAAAGTTGTAAAAAGAGTGCCGTCGACGAAGCTGCCAATCTCCCCCCTTGAGGGGGAGATGGCCGGCAGGCCAGAGGGGGCTGCCTTGGCGCAATCCTTTTGATGCCTCCCGCCTCTTCCTCCAAAGCCGACTTCCCCTGGTGGCTCGTCGTGGCCGTGACCATCGCGATCGCGGTGGCCGTCTTCGTCGCCACCAGCAATCTCTATGCCCAGGTGTTCGCCACGGTCGCCAAGGGCATCGGCGTCACCATCTTCGTCACCGTGATTGCCTTCGTGCTGGCGTCGGCCATTGGGCTCGGCATCGCGCTGATGGGAATGTCGGGTTCGCGCTGGCTGCGCCAGATCGCGCGCTTCTATGTCGAGATCATCCGCGGCGTGCCGATCCTGGTGCTGTTGTTCTGGATCGCCTTTGCCGGCGCGCCGGCCTTCGTCGCGGCCTGGAACGCGCTGACCGCGCCGCTGCAAAGCGCCGGCCTGTTCGGCGAGCTTTTGGTGCGCGACGTGTCGCTGTTGTGGCGCGCCATCATGGCGCTGACCATCGGCTATTCGGCTTTCATCTCGGAGGTTTTCCGGGCCGGCATCCAGGCGGTGGAGAAGGGCCAGATCGAAGCGGCGAAGGCGCTCGGGCTGACCCGCGCGCAGCGTTTCCGGCTCATCGTGTTTCCACAGGCGATCCGCACCATCCTGCCGCCCCTCGGCAATGATTTCGTCGCACTGGTCAAGGATTCCTCGCTGGTCTCGGTGCTCGGCGTTGCCGACATCACGCAGATGGGCAAGGTCTACGCCGCCGGCTCCTTTCGCTTCTTCGAGACCTATTCGATAACAGCCTACATCTACCTCATCCTGACCGTCGGCCTGTCGCTGGCGCTCAGGGCGCTGGAACGGCGGCTGCGCCGCCAGCACGAGGAATAGTTTTTCGGCCAAGGCAGCGCTACGATCCCCGAGCATTCCCGTTGAGGAGGTCCCATGATCGTCGACAAAGCCAATGCGGCGCTGGATTCCGTCTATACGGCCGACACGCCGGAAGCGCTTGAAGAGGCCTATGCCGCATGGGCCGGGACCTATGACAGCGAGACCGCCTCGCTCGGCTACCTCCTGCCTTTCCTGATCACCGCCTGGGTGGCGCGCCATGTGCCGGCGGGCGATGGCCCGTTGCTCGATGCCGGCTGCGGCACCGGCCTGTCGGGACCGTCGCTGAATGCGCTCGGCTACCGCGACATTGCGGGGCTCGACCTCTCGGACGATATGCTGAAGATCGCCGGCAGCCGCAATGCCTACAGCGAACTGAAGCAGGCAATGCTGGGCGGTCCGCTGCCGTGGCCGGACGGGTATTTCCGCGCCTTCTTCTCGACAGGCGTGTTCACCATCAGCCATGCGCCGGCGACAGGCCTGCACGAACTGGTGCGCATCACCCGCAAGGGCGGCCATGCGATCTTCACCGTGCGCGACCGGGTGTTCGAGAGCGGCGGCTTCCAGGCGGTGTTCGATGAGTTGGAGCAGACTGGGAAATGGCGGCCGGTCGAGGAAAGCCCGTGGTTCCGCTGCTATGCGATCGCCGAGCCGGATGCGCTGGTGAAGACTTTTGTGTTTGAAGTGATCTGAGCGGCGCGTTCTCCGATCTTGGCTTCCTTCCTCTCCCCCTGAAGGTGTGGAAGTGAGGACGAGGAACCCGAGTTCTGCGAAGGCAGCTTCCAATTGCCGAAAACCCAAAACATTGATATGAGCCACGCCATGGAAGAGCTTTTTGGCGATCCGGCCTACAAGGGGTTCGTGCTGCAGGACAGAAAACGCCTGCCGTCGCGCTTCTCCGCGCGCGTGTCCGGGGCGCTGACCAGCCGACTACCCTAGGCCGACCCATCGGGGTCGTTTCGCCGGGCCGGAGGTCCGGCACCTGCTCTTTCCCATTCTCATATCGACGGATTTACGCACATGAGCGCACCGCGCACCCTCTACGACAAGATTTTCGACGACCATGTCGTCGATCGCCAGGAAGACGGCACCTGCCTGCTCTACATCGACCGCCACCTGGTCCATGAAGTGACCAGTCCGCAGGCCTTCGAAGGCCTGCGCATGACCGGCCGTAAAGTCCGGCATCCGGAAAAGACGCTGGCCGTGGTCGATCACAATGTCTCGACTTCGCCCGAGCGCAAGTTCGGCATCAAGAACGAGGAAAGCCGCATCCAGGTCGAGGCGCTGGCCAAGAACGCCAGGGATTTCGGCGTCGAATATTATTCCGAGAACGATATCCGCCAGGGCATCGTCCACATCATCGGTCCGGAGCAGGGCTTTACACTGCCCGGCATGACCATCGTCTGCGGCGACAGCCACACCTCGACGCACGGCGCTTTCGGCGCGCTGGCGCATGGCATCGGCACATCCGAGGTCGAGCATGTTCTGGCGACGCAGACGCTGATCCAGCGCAAGGCCAAGAACATGCTGGTGCGTGTCGACGGCCAATTGCCGGAAGGTGTCACCGCCAAGGACATCATCCTGGCCATCATCGGCGAGATCGGCACTGCCGGTGGCACCGGCTATGTCATCGAATATGCCGGCGAGGCGATCCGTGCGCTGTCGATGGAGGGCCGCATGACGATCTGCAACATGTCGATCGAAGGCGGCGCGCGCGCCGGCCTGATCGCCGCGGACGAGACGACCTTCGCCTATGTCAAGGACAAGCCCCGCGCGCCGAAGGGCGCGGCCTGGGATGCGGCACTCGAATACTGGAAGACGCTACAGTCCGACGAGGGCGCGCATTTCGACAAGGTGATCGTGCTCGACGCGGCCAAGCTGCCGCCGATCGTCTCCTGGGGCTCTTCGCCCGAGGACGTCGTGTCGGTGCAAGGCATCGTGCCGAACCCGGACGACATCACCGATGAGAACAAGCGCACCTCCAAGCAGCGCGCGCTCGACTATATGGGTCTGACGCCGGGCACCAGGATCACCGACATCACGCTCGACCGCGTCTTCATCGGTTCCTGCACCAATGGCCGCATCGAGGATCTGCGCGCCGTCGCCAAGGTGGTCGAAGGCAAGACGGTCAGCCCGCATGTCGATGCGATGATCGTGCCGGGCTCCGGCCTGGTCAAGGAACAGGCGGAAGCCGAAGGCCTCGACAAGATCTTTGTCGCCGCCGGTTTCGATTGGCGCGAGCCGGGCTGCTCGATGTGCCTGGCCATGAACGACGACCGGCTGAAGCCGCATGAACGCTGCGCCTCGACTTCGAACCGCAATTTCGAGGGCCGGCAAGGCTTCAAGGGCCGCACCCATCTGGTGTCGCCGGCGATGGCGGCCGCGGCGGCGATCGCCGGCCACTTCGTCGACATTCGCGAGTGGAAGTAGTCCAGACTTGAACGGACCCGAGCCGCACCCGGCTCGGGTCAACGCTTCCCGTCGCGGCGGACGAGTTCGTGGAACTCCTCGCGGCGTCCGGGCTGTTCGGCCGCGACCACAAGCGCAAGCTGTTGTTCTTCGAAGAGCTTGAACCATTCGTCCCATTCGACGAGTTCATAGCCCCCCGCATTGAGCGGCCGTTCAGGCTGGTCCTGATCCTGATAGGCGTGCTGGCCGAAGACCAGCCTCAACATGGGCTGCGTCCCCGCTTCGGGCGAGATGTCGACGATTGCGGGAAAGCCGGCGCGCCCGGCAGCCCACGAGCGGATCGCATCGTGGTCGGTCAGTGTGATTGTGTCGGCCATCGGTCGCTCCAGATTGTCAACGAAGGAACGCTGACCGGAGACGGCGGTTCCCTGACATTATTTTGAGATGGCGGTCCTGCTTGCGGCGAGGCTTAACCGCTTGTTTGGGCTTGCCCTCTAAGCTCTTCCCCGACGTAAGCGAGGGGAAGTCATAGTCGTTTGGACACGGGTCTGCTCATAGCGCTGCTTAACCCGACGATCGCGCTGGCGCTCGGCGCGGCGTTCCTCGTGCTATGGTCCTATCAGCGCCACCGCCCCTATCTGGCCGTGCTGGCGCTCAGCTACAGTCTCTCGGCGGTGGGCTTCCTGCTTCAGTATTTCACCTTGCCGATCGGCATGCCGCTGACCAAGCTGGTGTCGAACATCTGCTTCAGCATCGCCGGCTGCTGCCTGGCCGGCGCCATCGTCCACCGCTATGGCCGCAAGGTGCCCTATGTGGGGATCGGCGCGCTGGCCTGCGGGGGACTGGCGTCGTTCTGCTGGTTCCTGTTCATCGCGCCGGATCTCACCTGGCGCATCCTGGCGATGAACTTCGCTTTCGGCGGTATCAGCCTTCTGGTTGCCGCCGAACTGCGCCCGGTGCGCAACAACGGCCCGACCGAGAAAATCCTGTTCGTGCTGTCGCTGCTGTCGGGCGTCAACTTCTTCGTGCGCACCCTTATCGTCGTCATCGCGCACGGGCCCTTCACGAGCTATGACGGGTTCTATGGCTCGTCCTACTGGACGACGGCGCTGCTGTCGCACGCGCTGCTGTCGCTGCTTATCGCGCTGTGCCTGTTTTCCGCCGCGGCACTCGACGTGTTGAAGGCGTTGAAGACCGAGACCTTTACCGACCCCCTGTCGGGCCTGCTCAACCGGCGTGGCTTCGAGGAGCGCGGCATGCTGCTCTTGCGGCACTGCGCCTCGGCGCGGTTCCCGGTCGCGTTGGTGCTGGCCGACCTCGATCATTTCAAGGCGCTCAACGATGTGCATGGGCATGGGGCGGGCGATCGCGTGATTGCCGATTTCGCCGCCAAGCTTCGGTCGGCGGCCGGCGCGCGCGGTGTTGCCGGGCGTATCGGCGGCGAGGAATTCGCCGTGCTGCTGCCACTCAGCGATCTTGCCGCGGCACGGCTGTTCGCCGAAGCGGTGCGCACGGTCTATTCGGCCGGCCATGTCGACGGGCTTCCCCAGGGAACGAAGGTGACGGCAAGCTTCGGCGTGGCGGCCCGCAGCGGTGACGAGGCGCTGGAGCCGCTGATGCGCCGTGCCGACGATGCGCTCTACAAGGCCAAGAAGAACGGCCGCGACAGTGTACGCCTGTCCTATGAGCGGCCGGAAACGGCGTTCCTGCCGGAGCCGCTCAAGACCGGCTGAATCCTGGCCGGCCAGGACGTTAACGTCTTCTTCGCCCGTCGATGATTAGCTGTCGGCGCGGGTGCGGGAGAACATGAGCGGCGCCAACTTCATCCTGTTGATCAATCTGTCGGTTGCCGGCCTGCTGGCGGCCTGCTTCATGGCGGTCGCCTTCCACGATGTCGGCCGGGCGCCGGCGCGCTGGCTGGCATTTGGCTATCTGCTGGGCATGGCCTATTCGGCCATCGAATTCTCCATTCCCGCTTTTGCCGACGCGCGGCTCCCGGTCGTTGCCGCCTTCGCGGTCTTCCTTGCCGCCACCATTGCGTTCAATGGCGGGCTTGCCCGCAAATACGGCGTGGCGCCGCCCTGGAAGGCGATGCTGTTTTTCCTGTTGGCCACCACCATAGCTGTGTATTTCGTACAGGACCTGCCCCGCCAGTCGCTGATCCGCATCATGGCTTACCAGCTTCCCTATGCGGTCATGCAGTTCATCGGGCTGGCCATCGTCTGGTCATCGAGGCAAAAGCTTGCCCGTCTCGATCGCATATTGATGGCCGTGCTGGCGGCGAGCGGCCTGCAGTTTGCCTCCAAGCCATTCATCGCCCATGCGCTCGGCGGCTGGGGCGCCAATCCGCAAGCCTATCTGCAAAGCAACTACGCGCTGGTGTCGCAATCGCTCGGCACTGTCTTTGCGCTGGCGCTGGCGCTGCTGATGCTGGCCATCCTGGTTCGCGACGTGCTTGCCGAAGTGACGTCGAAGTCGGAGACGGACACGCTTTCGCGCCTGCTCAATCGCGGCGGCTTCACCCGCCATGCCGAACTGGCGGTGCTTGGCGCCCTGCGGCAAGGCGTGCCGGTCGCGCTGGTCATAGCCGATCTCGATCATTTCAAGAGCGTCAACGACAGCTTCGGCCATGCGTCCGGCGACCGGGTGATCGAGACTTTTGCAGGCTTCCTGCGTGAAGCCGCCGCCGCGCATCACGTTGCCGGCCGCATTGGCGGCGAGGAGTTCGCCATCATCCTGCCGGGAACCAACCTTGCCGCGGCGCGGCTGTTCGCCGAGGGGACGCGCAGCGCCTTCGGCGCGCTGCCCATAGACGGACTGCCGGCTGACAACCGCTGCACCGCGAGCTTCGGCGTCGCCGAACTCCATGCGAGCGAAGACTTTGCCGATCTGATGCGGCGGGCCGACCAGGCGCTCTATCAGGCGAAGAATGCCGGGCGCGATTGCGTGCGCGTCTCCGTCGGGCCTGCCGGCAACTGGTCGTCAGCCGGAACGGAAGCTAACGGCAGGGGCTGAGTTCGGGCATCTCGCCGTCGGAGAGGCCGTACATATAGGAGCGGCCCTTCACCAGCACC
>NZ_RZPF01000154.1:0-10539 GCF_004022735.1 Mesorhizobium sp. M7A.F.Ca.AU.001.01.1.1 | reverse complement strand
GGAATGCAGCGGCTGCGGCGGCGCTGGCCAGGTCTTCCAATGTCCGCGCTGGACGAGTTCCAACGGCCATTGTTGCCCTGCCGGCACCCACCGGCGCGGCTGCCCCGGCCTCAGCGCGGCATGCTCCGAATGTGACGGCGACCACGCTGCCGACGCCGACCCGATGCGGCCATCGGCCTGATACAGGCCGGTTGCAGCCTGGCCGTGTCGCCTGGTGGAACCGGCGGCGCCGATCTGTGTTATGTCGTGTTGATCGCGGGCGCCGAAGGTTGCGCGTTTCCCCGACAACAGAAAGCGAGGCCTGAGATGGCTGACGACAAGTCGAAGACGAAACAGGACCGCAAGCAGGTCTCGGGCGAAGAGCCCTACGAGGTTGCCGCCTTTGCCCGCAAATACGGCATTCCGCCAAGCGAGGCACAGACCATCATCAAGCGCTACGGACCCTCGCGCAAGAAGCTCGACGCCCATATGGCGGCCCGCGGCTAGCCGAAACCATTTCGCCTGGGCGGCGTTGAAGACGCTGCGGGCCGCGTCAACCGGGCCTGGTGGTACGGTGAACAGGATGTCTTTTTCCCGGTTTCTCATCCTGGCCAACGAAACGGCAGACGAGCATCTGTCCCACCCGGCCCGCAGCGCCACGCATTGAGGGAGGTTGTCATGTCCGACACCATACGCAGGACCGGCAGCTGCCTGTGCGGCGGCGTGCAGTTCGAGGTTCACGGCGCGCCGCTGCGCGTCGGCCTGTGCCATTGCAAGGATTGCCGCAAGGCCGGCGGTTCGGTCTATTCGGCCTTTGCCATCTGGCCGCGCGAGGCCTTCGAGACCACCGGCCTCGTCAGCTCCTATGGCACGCGCAGCTTTTGCCCGACATGCGGCGGCCGCGTCGCCTGGGTCGACGACAACGAGGCCGAGGTGGCAATCGGCAGCCTCGACATCGCGCCGACCGATCTCGTGCCCGAATATGAATTGTGGACCTCCAGGCGCGAGACCTGGCTGCACGCTTTGCCCGGCGCCGAACAGTTCGAGCATGACCGCCCAGCGGCGTACAACGCCGAAGCGCCGACGCCGAGATCGCTGTCGGACATCGACGCAGAGATTTGATCTCCGGGCAAGGGAACCCTGCCCTGCCGCCGACGTTACCGGACGCCTCTCACGCATGTCGCCCGGCGACTTGCGGCAATCATGGAGACGACCGTTGAACGACAAGATGTTTCCCCGCCCCATCAGGCTGAAATTCGCGCCTGAGCGCGAGCGCATCGTCCGCAGCGCCTGGGAAGGCCTGGAATGCCTCGGCGACTGGCCGGCTGGCCAGGGACGGCGCTACCGGGCGGCGTTGCGCAGCTGCCGCGATGCGCTGGATGGCTGGACGCCGCCGGAAAAAGCGATGCGGGCGGTGATCGACGCCGCGCGCGAAGCAAAACTCCTGCAGTAGTTGGAAAACAGGACATGTCCGAGCTCATTTTGCCCACACCGATGCGGATCAAGCCGCATGGCTCGGACACGATCCGCGACGTCGCCACGCTCAGGGATGCCAGCGAAATCCTGATCGATTGGCCGCAGGCCAAGCGCGGCCCGTTCTACCAGGCGGCGCGCGAGAAGGTCGAAGCCGCATTGGAAACCCAGACAGGCGCCGCCGAGGCGCAGGAAGCGTTCGCAGCGCTCTGCAGCCACGCCGGCGTCTTGGTGCGGTAGGTGTCAAAGGAAGCAGACGTCGTGCCTCGCCTGCTTTGTCATTTCGTTGGAAGCTCGCCCTGGACAATCGGCTGAGAGGTTTCGAATCCAAAGCTCTTCGGCACCAGAAGAATCAATGCAATCACGATGGCGATCGATGCAAGCAACGTGGCTGTGGCTGCAATATCTCTCACGATAATCTCTCCAAATTCCAAGTCGTGAGAAAAACGCTCCCGAGAAAACGAGGTTCCATTAGCTTGTGCGATAATACCAGGGAGCCGGCGTTTATTGCTTCGGCGGCTGGGGTGGAACTTCACCCGGCTTGATCACCGGCGTCTTGCCTTCGTCGGGGGCCGGCGCCGCCATGCCCTGGTCTCCCGTCGGGGGCGGTTTCAGCACGCCGCCGCAGTCGTTGAGCTTCGCGGTCAAATTGCCGTCATCGGCTTGCTTTTCAGGCTGCTGTTTTGCCTCTTGCCCGGTCTGAGCCCTGCATTTGTCGGCCTGCGGCGCCTGGCTGTCGTTCTGCTGCTGGGCTGCGGCCGGCACTGCCAGCGCCAGCATAAGGCCGAATGGCATGATGGCGAGAGTTCTCATCCCTACCTCCTTCTTTCTTTCACGGTCGCCTGCGGCGACCTTCCCTTCACAGGGACAACGCCTGTCGACGAAAAAGGTTGGCCGCGTCGCCGGGCGGCATTGCAACCAAACCCGTTCGCCGGCCGTTGCGCGTGCCGGAGGCGGTCATGTTCGAAGGTTTTCAAGGCGCGGAAATCGACACCGGCGATGCCGGCATATTCTGCCTGCGTGCCGGGACCGGGCCGCCATTGCTGTTGCTGCACGGCTTTCCGCAGACGCATCTGATGTGGCGCGACATCGCGCCCGCTCTGGCCAGCCGGTTCAGCGTCGTCTGCGCCGATTTGCGCGGCTATGGCGGCAGCTCCTGTCCGGCGTCCACTCCGGACCACGCACCCTATGCCAAGCGCGCCATGGCGGACGATTTGGTGAGGCTGATGGAGAAGCTGGGTTTCAGCAGCTTCATGGTCGCCGGCCATGATCGCGGCGGGCGTGTCGCCTACCGCATGGCGCTCGACCATCCGGGCAGCATCGACAGGCTCGCCGTCCTCGACATCGTGCCGACCGCCGATGCCTGGGACCGCGCCGACGCCAGGCTGGCGCTGGGCTATTGGCCATGGTCGCTGCTGGCGCAGCCCGAGCCATTGCCGGAAAAGATCCTGTCCGGCGCCGCCGAGGCGATCGTCGACAATGCGCTCAACGGCTGGGGCTCACAGCCATCGGCGTTTCCAGCCGAAGTGCGTCAGGCCTATGTGGAGGCCCTGCGTACGCCTGCCCACGCCCATGCCATCTGCGAGGAATATCGGGCGGCAGCCACGCTCGACCGCGAGCATGACCATGCCGACAAGGCAGCCGGCCGGCGCATCCGCTGCCCGCTGCTGGCGCTATGGAGCGGTCAGGGCGCGTTGGCGGATTGGTATGCCGGCGAAGGCGGACCACTGGCGCTGTGGCGCGGCTGGGCCGACGACGTGCGCGGACAGGCGATGCCGGGTGGACACTTCTTCCCCGAGGAGGACCCGGCGCGGACGGCCGATCTGCTGGCCGGCTTCTTCGGCGAAACCAGTCACGGCATCTCCGTGCGATCGGAGTTACCTTCGCCCTCCCCTTGATGGGCTCAGGACGTTTCGGTTTCAGGCAGGTCGGCGCCCAACTGCGGAACGATGATCGAATCCAGCGGCGCCGTCAGCGACCAGCTGAGATGGCCCGGGCTGCGATCCAGCACCGCCAAGCCGTTCAGCGATTGCGGCGCGACCCGTTGCAGGACGACGGTGCCGAAACCCTTGCGCGTGCTTTCGTCTTGCCGCCCCCCGGGCCGCTCTCCCTCACGCACCGGCATCGTCTCGTCCCAGAGCAGATGGATTTCCAGCTTGTCCGAAGCGCCTTCGACGATCCGCCAGGTGATCTCCAGCCGCCCGGCCTCGCTCGCCAGCGCGCCATATTTGGAAGAGTTGGTGCCGAGTTCATGAAACGCCATGCCGAGATTTTGCACGGCATTCGGCTGCAGGGTCAAAAGCGGTCCGGAAAGCGATACCCGCGCCTCGTGGCCGAACGGCTTGAGCTGCTCCTGGGCAAGGTCGAAGAGGCTGGCGCCGGCCCATTCCGAGTTCACCAGCAGATCGTGCGACCGCGACAGCGCCATGATGCGGGAACGGATCATCTCCTCGAACTCGCGCGGATCGGTCGAGCGTTTGCTGGTCTCCCGGATCATCGAGAGGATCACCGCGAACTGGTTCTTGACGCGATGGTTCACCTCGCGGAGCAAAAGCCTGATCCGGCGCTCGCTCTCCTTGCTGGCGGTGATGTCGCGGGCGATCTTCGATGCGCCGATGATCTCGCCGGACGCGTTCCTGATCGGCGAAATGGTCAGCGACACGGCGATGAGGCCGCCATCCTTGCGCCGGCGGATCGTCTCATAGCTGGCCAGGAGCTCGCCCCTGCGAACCCGGCTGATGATGTCGGTCTCTTCATCCTTGAGATGATCGGGGATGAGCATGAGTACGGAGCGGCCGACGGCCTCTTCGGCGGTGTAGCCGAACATGCGTTGCGCCGCCGCGTTCCAACTGGTGATGATGCTGTTCAGGTCCTTGCTGACGATGGCGTCGAAGGACGAATCGACAATCGCCGCCAGCCGAGCGTGGGCAGTGATTTCGAGCAGGCTATCGACGCTTGCCAATTCTGTCATTGCCCCGTCGTGGCCCCACCTTGCCGCCTCCCGCCAGCGTCTGCGTGAGGATTCCCCTCCTGCTAGAAATGCCTGACCGGGCATTTTGGTTGCAGTCGGTGCGCAGCATTCCGCATTTGCGGTCGCGGACACGCATGTCACGATAATGCCCGGCCCTCCATCTCGGCAATGCCTCTGCGGCCGTAAATGCCGATCCAGTCGAGCTGCTGTAAGCCCGATGACCGCTTCGCCCTGTCCGTCTCATCGGCCTGCTTTTTCGGAGCCGGCGTCGTTGGGCGGCGCAACGGGCACTGCATCGGCGTCGGGATTCCTTTGCGGACAGTCCTCATAGCTGTGGTCGCGCCCGCCGCAGAAGGAACAGCACATGGCCTCGCGATCCCCGCTTCCGGGCCGCCATTGCGGAGTTTTGTAGGGCTTCCTGCCATCCATCCCCAGCAATGCACGACGGACCATTTGGTTGCGCTGCCACAGACGGCGAGCCGGCGGTTGCGGAACCACCCGGCGGGATGCGAGTTTCGGCCGATATGTCCATTCGAGGAACAGCCATGCCAATGCGCCGAATTGCCTTGACGGCAGCGATCCTGCTGGCCGCGACCGGCCTCGCCGAAGCCAGGCCCGACACCCGCACGATGAGTTGCGACCAGCTCCGGCAACTGCTCCAAAGCCGCCATGCCGTGGTGCTGACCACAGGCCCCAACACCTATGATCGCTATGTCAGGCAGTTCGGCAACGAATGCGACTGGCCGGAGGTGCCGATGTCGGCCTATGTCCCGACCCGTGACGGCAGCTGCCCGGTCTACCGCTGCGAGGAACCTGTCACCAACTTTCCGGACTGACACCGCGCTTCCAATCGGCTTTGCCGCCGCAGTGCGTTGATCCCGGCGCGCGAACCGGCTAGGGGTGGGGCGCAACGTGCATTTTCCCGCTTCGTCTAATGGTAGGACAGCGCCCTTTGAAGGCGTGAATCGAGGTTCGAGCCCTTGAGCGGGAACCAGCAACCAAGCGCTTGGCTGGTTCGAAGCCGCGCGCAGACTGGCCAGCCGGCTTCAGCACATTAGCGCGCGCTTGTATTTCACTCGAAGCAGGATCATCATCCAGGCCGTCAGTGGCTTGAAGGGGTAGAGCGCATGGAACTGAGTTGCTTTGACGGGGGCGTGCTTGCGTCGACGATGTCCCTGAACGTCACGGCGGTTTTCATGATATTGGCCGCATTTGCCGCATTTCGGCTGCTTGCAATGTCAGGCGAAGGTTCTGTCGACCAACTCCAGACGGCGTAGCCGGCAGAGAACCTCCCGTGCAGGAGAACGGCATATGGCCGCGAGAAAGGTGATAGCCGTCAAGGACTGGTCTTGCGGCATGAGCGACGAGCTTGGCCGCGTCGTGCTGACCATCAACCCGACCGAGGGTGAGCCCATCCTGGTTTTGATGACAATTTTCCAGGCGGCAAGGATGGCCGGGGAATTGCGGGCGCCGAAACTCGTCTCCATACCCCGGTGACGCCACGCCCCCGGCAAGGCGGATCAAGCTCGCCGGGGCAGCCCCAACGCCCCCAGCGAGCCCTGTTGCTCCGTTACGATGAACAATGGAGCAATTAGTGTTTTACGGATCTGGGCGCCGTTAAGTTGCATCCGGCTCCTGAAACCATTTCGCGGACCCCGCGTTGACCACCGGGCCGACACAGGAGACATCTCATGACCGTCAACTGCCGCATATCGATCGACAACCGGCCGGAGGCCACGGACGCGGTTTTTCAGGCGGTTCCGCGGATCGGCGAAAGCGTTGCGCTGTCGATCGATGGAACCACGCAGGATCTGCGGGTATCGCGTGTCGTGCACGTCACCAATGGCAGCCTGGAAGGTGCCGCGATCGTCGTCGAAGTGACGACCAACATCCTCTGAATCGAGAGTTATGGTCCGCTGGGCCGGCCGGCACCGCGTTGCGGCGACCGGCAGCCTGAAAGGACTGGAGCGGCTCACGCGCGGTGAACCGCTACTCCTTGCCGCTTTCGGAAATGCCGTTGCCGCCGGCGGTTGGCAGGATACCGAAGTCTTGCGACTTCGCCCCTTGCTCCGCCGTCAGGAAGCCGTCTGAGGCAAGACCGCGCCGCAGCAATTCCCTGACCGCGGCCGAACGGCTCGGCATACGCTTGTCGAAGCGCCAGTTTTCCAGCGCAGCCAGCTCGTCTGACGTCAGCATGATCTGCAACCGTTCCGGGCGTTCCAGTTCAGTCATCGCGCTCCCTCGCTCAGGATCCCGATACCTCGAATGAGTATTCAACTCGCTTACCTAATAGTTAGGAAAGCGCTCCTAGCGCGTCAAGACCTCGGGATGAGTGAACTGCTTCTCATGCGCATGATGAGCCTGATGGTATTCGGCGTAAGGCGCATACTTGCATAACTATGCTAACTAGCTGATTTGTTTAGATATTATTTAATTCGTGACTTGCCAAGATGAAGCCCCTGCCGCATTGTGCAACCTGAACAGAAAACCGTTCCCTTTGGGAGGTTTCGATGCGGTATGATTACTCGGCGCGACTGCGCGATGACGTCCGTTCAGCGGTCCAGATCGCCTTCAGGAAGACCGGCATCGTCAGTATCACGGCGGTGGCGGAACATGTAAGGGTCAGGAACCTGGCCGAAAACATCGCCCTCGAGGACGTCGAATACATTGTCTTCCAGGCAGCCCAGCTGATTGGCGCCGCAATTGAATTCGACGGGCTCACCAATTTCGACGGCGTGGCTGGCCTGTTCGTGGATGGTCTCGGTGGCGACGATGGCGGGCGGATGATCGCCCAACGCGACGGGCCTGGTCCGGCCACCCTGCAGTAAGACGGTACCGGCTGAACAGGGGGCCTTCTCAAAAGGCCGCCCTGCTGTTTCTGAACCGGATGATGACCGGAGCCGTTCCGTCAGGCGGAGCCGGCGATTTGTGAGGCGAAGTCGCGATAGGGACGCAGAGGGCGGCCCAGAAGCGCGGTCAGGCGCTCCACGTCGCCGGCCTCGGGCAGCATGCCGTCGGTCAGGAACCGTTCGCCCATCAAGCGCATGTCGTAGGCCATCCAGGCAGGCAGGAACTGCTTGAGATTCTGCTCGAAACCTTCGGTGTTGTCGCCGCCGTAGCTGATCGGCCGGGCGAGCACGTCGGACCAGATGGCCGCGATATCCGTCCCGGTCAGTGTCTGCGGACCGACGAGGTTGATCCGCTCGAGCGCAAGCGGCTCCGCGGACCGTTCGCGGCGCAGCAGCTCGAGAGCGGCGATCTCGGCGATATCACGCACGTCGACCATGGCGAGACCTTTGGCGCCGATCGGCATTGTGTAGGTGCCATAGCCGGTGATGACGTCTTCGATCATCAGGTCGTTCTGGATGAAATAGGCCGGGCGCAGGATCGTAGCCTGGAAGCCCATCTGCTCGATCATTCGCTCGACGCCGAACTTGCCGGCGAAATGCGGCACGTTCACATACACGTCGGCATGGATCACCGAGAGATAGACGATCCGCTCGATGCCCGCCGATCGGGCGACGTTCAGCGCGACCAAAGCCTGGGTGAATTCGTCCGGCACCACGGCGTTCAAGAGGAACAGGGTGGAAACGCCGGACATGGCTTTGCGCAGTGAATCGACATCGAGAAAGTCGCCTTGCGCGACCGATACGCCCGCCGGGAAGCTGGCTTTCGACGGATCGCGGACGAGAGCACGGACGTCGGCGCCGCGCTTGACGAGGTGCTCGACGACTTGGCGGCCAACATTGCCTGTGGCGCCGGTAACGAGGATGGTCATGGAATTTCTCCTGTTGGGTTGCTTGACAGGCCCAATATGTGTGGCTCACAAACACTCAAACAGACCGAAATTTTAGACGCACCGTCTCACTGGTGGAACACCTATGGATATTCTGGCCCTCACCGATTTCAACCTCGTTGCCCGCCATGGCGGTTTCGGCAAGGCGGCACGGGCCACCGGCCGGCCCAAGGCAACCCTGTCGCGGCGCGTTGGAGACTTGGAGAGCAGCCTTGACCTGCGCCTGTTTGAACGGGGTGCGCGTAACCTGAAGCTGACCGAGGAAGGACGGGCGCTTTTCGAGCGGACGGGGGCGTTGCTTGCCGAACTGGACGAGACGGCCGCGGCGATCGCCTCGGG
This sequence comes from Mesorhizobium sp. M7A.F.Ca.AU.001.01.1.1, assembly GCF_004022735.1. Taxonomy (NCBI): domain Bacteria; kingdom Pseudomonadati; phylum Pseudomonadota; class Alphaproteobacteria; order Hyphomicrobiales; family Phyllobacteriaceae; genus Mesorhizobium; species Mesorhizobium sp. M7A.F.Ca.AU.001.01.1.1. The sequence goes on along the minus strand of NZ_RZPF01000154.1, from coordinate 1,981 downwards.
CGGTCAAAGACCCAAGGGGAGACTGCGGATCAGCGCGCCCCTGCTTTTTTCTCAGACCGCGATGGGGAGGATCGCCGCGGGATTTGCCCTCAAATTTCCGGAGGTGAGGCTGGAGGTCACGACGGAGGACCGGGCTGTGGACATGATCGAGGAAGGCTACGACCTGGTGATCCGGGTCAACCCGGATCCCGACGAAAGCTTGGTCGGACGGGCGTTTCTCCGCGACCGGCTGGTCGTCGTGGCGAGCCCTCACCTTCCTCGCACCGGTGGACCGGCCCCTGCCGTTGCGCGCGGGAAAGGCGAACGGCAAACATGGCACGTGAAGACCGAGGGTGGCCGGTCGACGATCAAAATCGAGCCGGTCCTCGCTTTGGGAACGCTCATTATGGTGCGCGATGCGGTGCGGGCGGGGGTCGGTGCGGCACGTCTTCCCATTTCGTTGGTGGCCCACGATTTGGCTGACGGCACGTTGGTGAATTGGGGGGACATCGACGCCCCTGAGATCGCTCTTTGGACGCTCTACCCCTCCCGGCGGCTGCTCAGCCCGCGCGTGTCGGCGTTCCTGGATTTTCTGAAACAGGCCTTCCCGAACGGGACGCCGGACGAACTGGCCGCCTATATCGGCAGGTGATGCCCGACCGCTTTCGCCGGCAAGAACTTTTATTTTTGGCGGAAGGAGTTTGCGGTGGAACAAGTTGGGGCGACGGCAATTACCTTGTCGCCCTACAAGAGGAGGACGTCGTGAAAGACTTGCGCAGTCTCCTTGCCGAACTGTCAGCCAACTGGCTCAAGCGCCGCAAGGCGCAGGCGCCCACGACCGTGAACACGGTCAAACCCCGCCCTGCCCACCAGGCGACGCGGCAACGCGCCGCCCACAAACCCAAAACACCGCCCACCCGCGATGTCGCCTCGAACATGTGAGCCCCGCGGACAATGTGGGGCCCAATGCCGCTGGGGGTATCGGCAATCTATCACGCCAGATTGATTGGTAGCGACGAAACCTTGAGCGGCCATAAGCGTTTATTGCTTCAGCCCAATTGAGGTGGTTCCAATGCAAACGGCATGGTTCTCCAAACCTGTGGCGGTTTCGGTCGGCGTCACCGGTTCCATCCATCATCTGTCCAACACACAGCAGGCCATTGATTTGCTCACCACACATTGGCGTGACGCAGGCAGCCCGAAGCATCGGTCCGCACTGCGCGCCTGCCAGCGGGCGACGAGCGGCGATGTTGCCCCCGACGTCGCCAGGGCGGCGCTCGTCGAAGCAGCGCGCGAAGCCCACATCCTGATCGAATAGCCACATCGTGATCTAATAGGCGTATCGATTGAACCTGCTGACGCTATAATCGCTGCGCCCCCTCCGGAGAACGCCTGCCATGACCCTGAAAACACGCAAGCTCGGCAGCCAGGGGCTGCAGGTCTCGGCTATCGGCCTCGGCTGCATGGGCATGAGCCAGTCCTATGGCCCGGCCGACGAGGCCGAATCCATCGCCACGCTGCACCGTGCCATCGACCTCGGCTGCACCTTCCTCGACACCGCCGAAGTCTATGGCCCTTACGACAACGAAGCCCTGCTCGGCCGGGCATTGAAGGGCAAGCGCGACCTGGTGACGATCGCCACGAAATTTGGCTTCCGCATCGAAAACGGCAAGCAGACCGGAACCGACAGCCGGCCCGAGCACATTCGAGAGGCGGTGGAAGCCTCGCTCGGCCGCCTCGGAACCGACCGTATCGACCTGCTCTACCAGCACCGCGTCGACCCGGCGGTGCCGATGGAGGATGTCGCGGGCGCCGTCGGCGAACTCGTCGCGCAAGGCAAGGTGCGCTTCTTCGGCCTGTCGGAAGCGGGTGCAGCCAACATCCGCCGGGCGCATGCCGTGCATCCGGTGTCGGCGTTGCAGAGTGAGTATTCGCTGTGGGAGCGCAATCTGGAGCCGGAGATCATCCCGCTGCTTGGCGAACTCGGCATCGGCCTGGTGCC
>NZ_RZPF01000153.1:0-10564 GCF_004022735.1 Mesorhizobium sp. M7A.F.Ca.AU.001.01.1.1 | reverse complement strand
ACGCAGCGGTGTGAGACGGGCATTCTTGTGGATGTTCATTCGGACCCTCCGATGGATGCTGAAGCGTGGTAACTCCAGTCTCCTCGGTCCGGTCCGAATGGACAACCTCTCGAAAGCTCACACCTAGGATGGGTGCTGCCACGCGGCTCGGACTCAGCGTGCATTATCACGTAAATGTTGAGAGAATGAATGGCGCCGCGAAGGGCAATTCCAGCCGTCCAAAGCGACAGGCGTGTCGCGGCCTCGACATTGCAGTGGCGCTTACCTAACACGGCCTCACACTGCCCTCTAAACGGCCCCGAATTTGAACTGACGGCCCCTGGCCGGTTCATCGGGCAGGTCAAGGGCTAGGTGTAGTACACAGGGCTCATAACTTTCAGTTTCTAGTTGGTACGATGGGCCGTGGACGGTCGATGCAGACTTCAAGATGGCGAACGAAGCTCTCCATGCGTGCGTTGTCGAGGCAAGTGCCTTTGCCATGCTCGCGACTGGAGAGATTTCAAAATGAGCCTTGTAAGCGGAGAATGCCGCCGACGCTGTTCGGCTTGCTCGTGCCCTTGACGGCGGTAGGCTCGGCAGGGCCGAGGCCAGAGTTGCCGTAGTGGTCGTAATCGACCTCGGCTGTGACCGTGAAGCCGGGAACGACCATGTAGGCGACGTTTGCAGCCACACCAGCATCCTTGAGCTGATCACCCGAGACCTGAAGGTTGAACGAAGTTTTCTCGTCAAACTCGTAGGTGGCGCCCGCCCAGAAAGCCCACTGGCCGTTCCAGATTTTGTACGAGCCGCGCCCATGATTGGCAATTGCGCCGTTTGAGTCCTCGTTGAGACTGGCATTGGAACCGTAGCCGAAGAGTCCAAACAGCGACAGCTGGTTTGTGACAGCGACGTCGACGCGGATCTTGCCGGCAAAAGCTTCGTAATTGCTGTCATAAGCCGCGACGCCGATGATCGAGCCCCAGCCTTGCGTGTATTTCAAGCCGGCGACAACGTGCGGAATATAGCTGTCGATAGTACCGGCTGAGCCCGATCCTTGTTCGAGCGAAATCACAGTCGAAATGCCGTTGCCGGCGTCGAAGTGGTACTGAGCCACGTTGGTGTCGAAGCCGGCCGACGGAACGAGCATACTATCGAGAACGTTGCCAGCGTAGCTTGCAAACGTATCGAAGGCCGACCCCTCCTTGCCAACTCGCAGGCCTCCCAGCTCGACCCAGGCAGAAGCCAGTGCGAGGCCGCTGTTGAAATCATAGTTCTGAGGACTGTCATGCGAGTTAGCGCTGTTGCCAAAATTCACCTGGGTTTCGGTATAGGTCGTCAACGCGCCGAGCTCGGTCTGCTGGCCGGTCCAAGTTTTGAACGTGAAGCGTGTGCTGTTTCGCCAAGTGCCTTGGTCCTCGCCAGTTCTCACGTCCGAGGTTCTTGCGCTGTCATACGATCGGACGTCACCCAGGCCGATATCGTAACGGACATAGCCGCCGATGCGCAGGCAGGTCTCGGTGTTGGGAATATAGGAATATCCCGAGCCGAGGACGTCGCAGATCTTGATGTACTCGGCCGGTTCCCGCTCGGCGCCAGCTGCTCGACCGACGGAAATGGTCATCAGAGCAGTTAAGCCGAGAAGAGGACTCTTGATGTACATGTCTAGATCTCCATGAAGGAATAAAAAGGATAGAGGCGAAAGAGCAAGCTTTTCCTCTAAATTTTGTGCGTGTTGTCTCCAATATGTGGACGCCAAAGCGCTTGACACGAGAGGTGAGCCAGCGTAAAAGCCACATGTACTTATAATAGTGTTTTCTGCTAGGAGATTCATTATCGTTTACATGTGAAACACTCCGGTCGGACCGCTGCAGCTCTCCGAATAGAGCAGCAAGCGACATGCCAACCTGAAGCGTAGATGCGGCCGACACCAAAATCGGGCCGACGCGCCTTCGTCTCGCTGGAATCACTTTTTTTGAGGGTCACTGCGAAAAGAAATGTGCGACACGGTTCGCCATGTTCGATATGTGACAGTCTCGTTTAACAGCGACGGCTTCCCGTCTGACCGCAACGGAGGCCGCGCCATCCGCTACCGAGAAGGATCACTGCGCGTACGCTCCGCAAGGGCTGCGCCAGGAACAGAGGGCGTGCACGTCCGAGGCGTCGCATGGTGGCCGCAGCACCTTTTCGCCGCTGTAAGTTCGCCGTGCAGGTACATTGCGCGGCCGGAAGCGAGAGGGAGCGCACCCTGAAACGGCTGCCTACGGCTCGCCTCGAGTAATTGGCGATGAACAGTATTCTCGAGAACTTAGTCTCGACGGAAAGAGCAACGAAAGGAAGCCGCTTGGACGAGCACGATCCGAAGGAAGAACCGATCGAGACCATTTTCCGCAACGGCACAATCACTGCCGTGGGTATCCTGCTTGCCTTTTCCCTCGGCTTCCTCACTCATTGGGCCGCGAACCCCTTGCCATGGCAACTCTACGATCTGTTCGCCGTAGTGCCGATCCTGCTCGGCATCGCACTGCAGATGAGAGCGCTGTCCATGCTGCTCGACATGAGTTCCTTGCGGCGCCCCATCTACGAACGCGCCAATCGCATTTTCATGGTCGGCCTCATCCAGACCGCGTGTGGCGTCGGCATGGCCATCTTGGTCGATCTTTTCGGGATATCGGTAGGGGGCACGCTGCCCGGCGCTTGACGACAAGCCACACCGCTCTTCGCTCGAAGCGACGTCAAGCCGGGGAACCTTGTGCACCCCCTAGCGGCGTCCTCCTTTCATCAAATGAGCCGACGTCAGCTTTAGAGCGTCTCGGTGGCTAAAGCCGGTATGGTTTTTCGGCCGGCAGGGAAGGCCGCTGGCTGGACCTGGATGGCGTCTGAACGAGGCTTGACAGGTCCGTTGCGTCGGACATGAATTTCGCATTGCAAAGTTCTTCCGCAGACGCCTCAAGCACACTGCACTGGCGTCACGTACTCAGACGTTGAATGCGGCACCGCACCATCACCTCAGGCGCAACCATGGCACGCGCGCTCCCCGGCGTGGTTGACCCCATCCTGTCCAAACGAGACTGCGACATAAGCGGGACGCACTGACTTAGGTCAGAGACCAGGACGAGCGCGCAACGAAAGAATGATGGATGAGCGACGTGGGATGACAGCTCCTTGCACACCTCAATCCTGACAAAGTACCGGGACCCCCGGCCGCCTTGGTATACCATCTATCCGACTGTGCCAGACTTCTCTGCGGCAGTTGGTGCTGACGATTATGAGGAATGGCTGGGGGGCCTCCCGGCCGACGAATCGGTGTCGCTCTATTTCCACATTCCGTTTTGCCGATCCATGTGCTGGTATTGCGGCTTCCCTACCGCGGTCATCCGTCGCAACGGCCCGATCCTTAATTATTTAGCGGTGCTGCGTCAGGAGATCAGTTTGGTGTCGGAGCAAGTGCGGCAAGGGCTGCCGGTGAGCGATGTGCATTTCGGCGGCGGAACGCCTCACCTTATCGGGCCAGCCGAGCACTTGGCGCTGATGGAATTTCTACGCCGCCACTTCGCTTTCAGCAAAACTGCTGCGATCGCCGTGGAGATCGATCCCCGAACGTTCACACCGGAAATGGCCGAAGCCCTGGCAGCTAACGGTGTCAACCGCGCGAGCATCGGATGCAGAGCTTTGATCCCGATGTGCAAAGGCGATCAATCGGATCCAGAGTAAGGTGCAGACGGCCGCTGCAGTCCAAAATCTCCGCCGGCATGGCGTTGGCCATATCAACTTCGACCTCATCTTCGGTCTACCGAAACAGACTGTGCAGTCCTGCATCCAGACCGCGATGGCTGCGGTCGCCATGCGCCCCAACCGGCTTGCGGTGTTCGGATACGCGCATATTCCTTCCGTGATAAAGAATCAGCGCCTAATCGAGCAGGCAGGTCTACCGGACGGCGATCTTCGCGCCGAACAGGCTGCAACTGTCGCCGAGACACTGGTTGGCGCTGGCTACCGGGAGATCGGGCTCGATCATTTCGCTCCGCCGGACGACGAACTTGCGCTAGCGCCAGAAGACCGGGCGCCTACGGCGTAATTCGCTGGGATACTCGGCCGATACTTGCAAAACGTGATCGGCTTCGGCGCGTCGGCTATTGGCCGAGTCCGCGAGGGGTATGTTCAGAACGAAGTAACACGGGATTCTTACGCCCGGCACATCGCAAGTGGACGTCTGGCGACATCAAAGGGTCACCGTCTGACCGACGATGACCGGGTGCGCGCAGCGATCATCGAGCGACTGATGTGCGATTTGGAGGCCGACGTGCCGACCATCTGTGCCGCCCACGAAATCGAACCAGCTCGTTTTCTCGATTCAGTTGAGAGTTTGGTGACGCTGGCTGAGGAGGGGATCCTGGACGTCGAAAACGGCTTCATCCGCGTGCGGCCGGAGCACCGCTTTGTTGTTCGCGCCGTTGCTGCTGCATTCGATGCTTTTCTCGCGAATCGATGAGTTGAGGCCACGACGCCGAAAGGCATCAGACCTTGTTTGGCGCTCGTCGGCATGGGCTCTCGCAGAAGACTCCGCAAGCGTATGCAGGGGACTTCCACTTGACGCCGCGTTCACCATCATCTCGCCTGGGTGCGCGCGAAAGCGCACAACCCGGAGCACGCTGCTCTCGGTGTGAGGCTGTGCTCTGCAAAGCACCGGTGATCCACCCTGTCCCTGGACAGCAGCTTGATGGCGTCATCTTGGAGGACGAGAAAAGATTGTCGAGGTACGGGTACGAATTGCCTCGGTCGTCCGTTCAATCGAAAGCACTGTCTGCGGAGGCACCTCTCCTTCATGCAGTGACAGGAGATGCTGGGCGACTTCCTTATCTGCTGCGGTGAGTCGATGATTTAGGCGGAGAAAGTCCATCCAGGTGGGGGTGCGGAATGTCTCCGTCCAAAGTGACGGTGTTTGCAGATTTCGCTGGAGCGTCCAGTTTCGTGCACCGGCACGGCTCTGGACGTGTCGCCGCGTGCGCATGGAGCCCAGAAAGGCCTCGATATTTTCCTCCGATATCAAATACTCGACCTTGGCCACGATAGGGCCACTTCTGGGTTTCAGATCGAGAGCCACGTCCGGCGGATGAAAAACTGAACTTTCTTGATCGGTTTCTTCCCAGGGACGGACCGGCAACACGATCCCCGCTGCTGCAACCAGCAACAGAGCGCCTGCGGCGCCCTCCAATGCTGAGGTCAAGGAATAGTTTTGCGCGACAGAACCCCAGATCCAGCTGCCAGCAGCCATACCGCCTGCGCTCAAGGCGTAGTAAATGGAGAGCGTGCGGCCTACAACCCACCTTGGGCTTGCCAACTGCACCGACACGTCAATGCCCGTCCAGGTGATAAGCCAACCCGCTCCGCCGAGCGCCAGCGAAATGGCCGCCACAGGAAGCGACGATGTAAGGGCAAGGGAGAGGCAACAGACTGCACAAGCCACAGAGGCGAAGGCCACCAGCCTGTTTTGAGACGTGACCTTCCTCAAGAAGCCGTTGCCCATACCCGCGATGAAAGCACCCATGCCGAAGCCGGCCAATAAGATACCGTAGACAATTGGCCCACTCTTCAACTGATCCCGGACGACGAGGGGGAGCAACGCCAGAATGGAGATGCTTGCCAACCCGAAAAGAGCGGCTCGGGCGGTCGCTGCCCTGATCTCCAAAGACATCGCCGTAAAGCGCACTCCGTCATGAATTGCCGTCGTCATTCTCTCACGAGGGAGAGGCGAAGAGCGGACCTCCCATTTGGTGCGCCATATCGCGCTTATGGGCGCCAGATCACTCACCGCAGCCAAGGCGAAAGCGGCCAGCGGCCCAAAGACGGCCAGGATCACGCCCCCCAAGGCTGGACCAACGCTGCGCACAATGTTGTATCCGACGGACATAAGCGTCACTGCGGCCGGAATGTCGCGTTTGTGAAGGATATCGCCGACCGAAGCGTGCCAAGCCGGATCATTCAAGGCAAAGCCGCAGCCGGCCAGGAAACCTAACCCGAGAATCAGCCAAGGACTGACAAATCCCAGACCCACAGAAATCATCAGCGTCGTCGACGCCGATGCTATCAGGCAGTGTCCCGCAAACATCACCCACCGGCGGCTGAAGTTGTCGGCAATGGCTCCGGCGAAAACTGAGAGGAAGAACACCGGCAATGTGGATGCGGCCTGGACGAGTGCCACCATGAGGTCGGACGCTGAAATCGTTGCCATAAGCCAACTGATGGCGACCGTTTGCACTAGCCAACCGAGGCTGGAAATCTGGGTGGCCGCCCAAATTGAGCGAAACACCTTGTTTCGAAATGGGGCGAGCGTCTTTGAAACGGGCGGTTGGGGATTTTCGCTCTGCATGAGGTATTGCTGGCCTTCGATGAGCGCTGCGATTTGAGCAAGCGGGTCGATACTTAGACATCGCGGAGCACCGCACGGACCCCAGCTCTATGGAGCTTGCCGGCGACTATTTGCGTATTGAGCCATTCTCATAGTCTCATTCATGAGCAGTCCTGTGCGCAAGCATTGCTTTGCTAAATTCCCACCACAAGCGCGCCGCCGCTGAGACCCGCACCCGCTGCCGCCAAGAGGACTTTCTCGCCAGGCCGAAACGGCTGCGCCCGATGGGCCAGCGACAATGAGAGCGGGATCGTCGCGGCGGAAGAGTTGCCATATTCGGCGATCGTCTTGACGATCGAGTGATCAGCGATGCCGAGGTTCCTGCCGACCGCGTCGAAAATGCGCGCATTGGCCTGATGCGGCACGAAACGATCGAGGTCTTGCGGCCTCAGTCGGGCAGCAGTGAGCGCATCTCTCGAGCAGGCGGTCATCATCTCCACGGCCTTGCTGAATACTTCACGGCCGTCAGTGATCGTCATCCGTGTCTGCGCGAGGTCGAGGTCGGCATGGAACGGAGTGTTGCTTCCCCCGGCGGGAATCTGGATTAGCCCGTAGCGCGAGCCGTCGGAATCCACCGAAGCGCCGAGAATGCCTCGATCCGGGTCATCGCAAGGACTGATCACCATGGCGCCGGCGGCATCGGCAAACAGCACGGCGCTGGCGCGCTCGGCCAAATTGATGCGGTGGCTGAGGATGTTGGCGGCGATGACAAGGCTCGCTTTGCCGTGCAGGCGGGTGAACCCGTCGGCGAACATCAGCGCATAGATGAAGCCGGCGCAGGCGCCGGTCAGGTCGATCGCTCCGGCGCGGCCTAGCCCCAGCCGATGTGCGACCAGCGGCGCGCTTGGCGGCAGAAGGTGATCGGGCGTCGACGTGGCGAGCAAGAGTAGACCGACGTCGCCGCGGTCGATACCGGCATTGGTCAGCGCCATGTCGCCGGCAGAGGCGGCAAGGCCCGACAGCGTGTCTTCGTCTGTTGCCCAGAAGCGCGAGCGAATTCCGGTGCGCCGCTCGATCCAGCCGGGCTCAAGCCCGAGCCGGTCTTCGATTTCCGGGTTCTCGACCTTGCGCGTCGGCGCATGATGGCCGAAGCCGAGAACGCGCGACGATAGGTTCATGGCCGCGAGCCGAAGCGTTCGCCGGCCTCCTCTATCGCGTCATAGAGCCCGTCCAATTCGTCGCTGGTGATGCAATAGGGCGGCAGAAGATAGAGGACATTGCCGAGCGGGCGCACCAACAGGCCGCGCTCAAGGAAAAAAGCGCGCAGTTTTGGCCCGATCTCGGCCAGATAACCGGCTGAGCCGGTGCGTAGGTCGAGTGCCGCGATGGTGCCGGTTGTCCGGCAGTCGGTGAAATATGGATTGTCCCGGAAGCGTTGCAGCCCCGCGGCCTGCCTCGCGCTCAAGACCGCGATCCGCTCGGCCACCGGCTCGTCACGCCAGATCTCGACATTGGCAAGTGCTGCCGCGCAGGCGATCGGATTGGCGGTGTAGGAGCTCGAATGGAAAAACGTCTTCTTGCGATCCTCCGAAAAGTGAGCGTGGAAGATGGCATCGGTGGCGATCGTGGCGGCCAGCGGGATGGTACCACCGGTCAGACCTTTCGAGGTGCACAAGATGTCGGGCGAGACGGACGCCTGTTCGCAGGCAAACATGGTTCCGGTGCGCCCCCAGCCGGTCATCACTTCATCGGCGATCACGAGCGTGCCGGAGGCTTCGGCGATCCTCTTCAATTCGGCAAGAACCCAGGCCGGATACATCAGCATGCCGCCGGCGCCAAGCACCAGCGGCTCGACGATCAGCGCGGCTGCGCGCCGGTCGCGGCTAACGGCCTCGAACCGATCCAGCGTTTCCTGCTCGCGCCCGGCGGCCGGGAAGGGGATGGTGTCGACCTCGAACAGCAAAGGCTCATAGGCGGCGTTGAAGACGCCACGGGCGCCGACGCTCATCGTGCCGATGGTGTCGCCATGATAGCTGTGCTCCATGACGGCGATGCGCGAACGCGACGCGCCGATGTTACGGAAATAGCCGAGCGCCATCTTCAGCGCGACTTCGACTGAGGTCGAGCCACTGTCGGAATAGAACACCCGGTGGAGGCCGGCGGGTGCGATGCCTACAAGCGCCTCGGCCAGCCGTTCGGCCGGCTCGTGGGTGAAGCCCGCGAAGATGATCTGGTCGAGGCTCGAGGCGGTCGTCTCGATGGCCTTCATGATGCGGGGGTGGCGATGGCCATGGGTGACGACCCACCAGGAAGAAATCGCATCGAGGATGCGGAAGCCGTCGGCCTTGTGGAGATAGGCGCCTTCAGTCAGCACGATTTCAGGGAGCGAGGGCTCTAGCGCGTGCTGCGTGAACGGATGCCAGACTCGAGACTCCGCCATCAGTCGCCTCCGGCAATCATGGCCAGGTCGAAGCCGGAAATCATTGCATCTCTCAACGTTTCACCCGTCAGCGGACCGAGGTGCGGCAGCCTGCCCAGCTGCGGCACGCCGCCGAATTCCACGATTGTCCTTTGTGTATCGGCCACCTCTTCGCCAATGAAGGCAATGCCGATGAGCGGGATGGAGCGGGCTCTCAGGGCCTCGATCGACAACAGCGTATGATTGATGGTGCCAAGCGCGGTGCGGGCGCACAGTATGACCGGCAGCCGCCATTGTTCGAATATGTCAATGAACCTTGTCTGTCGATTGAGCGGCACCATCAGCCCGCCGGCGCCTTCGATGACGAGCGGTGTCGGCAGGACCGGAAATGAAAGATCGTCGGCCTCGATCGCGACGCCGTCGATTTCGGCTGATCGATGCGGCGACAGCGGCATCGTCAGTCGATAGACTTCGGGCAGCACGCGTCCGTCGGGCAAGCCGGAAAGCCGGGCGACGACCTCGCTGTCGGTCTCCTCGTTGAGGCCCGATTGCACCGGCTTCCAGTAGAAGCCGTCGAGCAGCCCGGCAAGTCCGGCCGAAAACACTGTCTTGCCAATTCCAGTGTCTGTTCCGGTGACGACGATGCGTTTGGTCATGCTGTGGCCAACACTCCGACGAGAGCCTCGACCATGGCGGAAATGTCGGCTTCGTCGACGTTGAGAGTCAGCGAAATGCGCAGGCGCGACGTACCCTCAGGCACTGTCGGCGGGCGAATGCCGCGTATGTCGAAGCCGCGTGCCTGCAGTCCTGCCGCCACCGCCATGGTGCGGCTGTTATCGCCGATCACAAGCGGCTGGATCTGCGAGCCGCTGGGCATCACGCCGCAGCGTTCGGCCAATTGCCGGCTCGCGAAAGCGACACGCTCGTGCAACTGAGCACGACGCATAGGCTCGTCAGACAGAATAGTCAGCGCCTCACGTGCCGCGACTGCCATCAGCGGCGATGGTGCGGTCGCATAGATGAATGGCCGGCACCGGTTGATAAGATAGTCGCACAGTGTTCGCGGTCCGGTAACGAGCGCGCCGGATGCGCCAAGCGCCTTGCCGCATGTGTGGAGCGTGACGATGTTGTCGCGGCCTTCATACGCGGCGGCCAGTCCCCGGCCGTCCGGTCCCCAGACGCCGGTGGCATGCGCTTCATCGACGACGATGAATGCCTGGTACCGATCAGCCAGCGCGACCAGGCTCTCCATCGGCGCACGGTCGCCATCCATGCTGTAAAGGCTTTCGAAGGCGATCCACACCCGCCCCATGCCGCCTTCGGCGCGCCAGCGGGTGATTGCGTCCTCGACAGCGTCGACGTCGTTGTGCGCGGCCAGCTTGAACTCAGCGCGCCCGGCCTGGGCACCCTCATGCATGCTGGCATGAGCGAGCTCGTCGAGGACCAGCAGGTCGCCTTTCTGCGGCAGGGCCGTCAGCAGAGCGAAGTTGGCGATATAGCCGCTGCCGAAGAACAGTGCACGCTCGGCTCCGAAAAATGCCGCTGCGTCCGCCTCCAGTTGCTCATGTTCCGGTGCATTGCCGCGCAACAGCCGCGATCCGGTGGCGCCCACTGGCGTGCCCCGCGCAATCGCCGTCGAAACCGCATCGCCCAGTCTTTTGGAGGCGGCAAGTCCGATATAGTCGTTCGACGAGAAGTCGAGCCCGGCGCGCGGTGCGAGCGTCCGCAACCGGTCCTTGCGCCCCAGTCCCCGCAAGGTTGCGTCATAGCGGGCAAGAATTGCCTCCTTCATTGCGTGGCGAGTTCCATAGGCTCAATGC
>NZ_RZPF01000152.1:0-10569 GCF_004022735.1 Mesorhizobium sp. M7A.F.Ca.AU.001.01.1.1 | reverse complement strand
CTGCCAGATGAACAGCTCCTCGGTGTATTCGCGGTTGAGCGCCATCAGCAGCGCGCCGGCCGAACCGAAAGTGAGGCTGACGACGAGGCCGGCGATGATGATCGACACTGGCGAAAAGCTGCGCCCGCGCGCCAGTGCGAAAACGGCTGATGTGGCGAGAGCGCCGCCAGCCAGCGCCACCCCTTCACGGCCGCCTTCCAGCAGCCATGGTGCGTAGAGGGTGGCGGCCGCCAAAGCGAGGCTTGCTCCGGCATTGGTGCCGATCGTGGTCGGCTCGGCCAGCGGGTTGCGCAGCACATGCTGCATGACGACACCGGCGAGACCGAGCGCCGCGCCGGCCAGCACGCTGACGGCGACACGTGGCAGGAAAGCATAGCGATACAGCAACTGCACTGGATCGGATGTGTCGGGGGCGGTGAGCGCCTGCCACCACAGGTGCGCCGGCAGAAGGTGGATGAGATCGATGACGCTCAGCACCAGCGCCAGCCCCGCGGGCACGGCAACTAGCAGGATGAGCGCGCCGATGCCGTCGCGCTGTCGCGGCAGGGACATTGCCTGAGCGATCATGCTGCTGCCACGAATTCGGCGAAACGCGCGGCAGCAGTGAGACCGCCGAACGGCCAGACCGGCGGAATGGTCCGCACTTGGCCGTTCCGGACGCAGGGCAGGTTGGCCCAGAGCGAGTTGCGGGCGATCCTGATCCTGACGTGCGGCGGGATCGGATCGAGCGAGATCAGTTGCGCCTCGCCGACGGCGACCAGTTCCTCGATGCCGACCGTCGAAAAACCCCATTCATTGGTGGCGCCGGTCCAGGCATTGACGAGGCCGAGCCGGTCGAGGACGTCCTGCAGCAGGCTGCCGGCGCCGTAGACGCGGACATGGCGATCGTCGAACATGCTGACGACGCAGACCGGTTTTTGCACCGCCCGCTCCAGCCTGGCACGCGCTTGGGCGATCGAGGCTTCGATGCGCCCGACAAGGTTTTCTGCTTCCGTCCCACGGCCAAGCATGTTGCCAAGCTGCAGCGTCACCTGCTGCGCCTGCGCGTAAGGTGGAGCCTTGCCGCTGTAGAACGGCACATTGAAGGTCGGCGCCAATCTGGTGAAGCTGTTCTCGTCCAAGCCATAGCCATAGGCGCCGACGATCAGGTCGGGCCGCAATTCCCGAAGCAGTTCGAGATTGGGCTCGCTGCGCGACCCCAGGTCGATGGTGGCCTGCGGCAGCGCCGGGCCCTGGACCCAGTCGCCATAACCCCTGGTGTCGCCGACGGCGAGCGGCGACACGCCGAGCGAGACCACCATTTCGGCCGATGTCCATTCCAGGCAGACGACGCGGGCAGGTGCCGCGCGTGCCGTGCCGCCCGGCAAAGCGAGACCGGTCGCGGCGAGGCCGGCAAGATACTGGCGCCGTGTCAGCGCCGCCATTTTGGGCCGGCCCGCCACATTGCTTCTACCATGTGTATTTCACCGAACCGTTGATCCTGCGGCCCTCGCCGTAGAAGCAGCCGAAGCCCGAGGAGAAGCAGGAGGCGACGTAGCGTTTGTCGAACAGATTGCTGGCATTGAGGCTGAGCGTGGCGTTCTGCCAGGCGTAATGCACCGCCGCGTCGGCGAGCACGACCGACGGAACCTTGAAGCTGTTGGCGTCGTCGCCATAGGTCGAGCCGACATAGCGGACACCGGCGCCGAGGCCGAGACCTTCGAGCTTGCCGCCCATGAAGGTGTAATTGGCCCAAAGCGATGCGGAATGGGCCGGCACGCCGAAGGGCGTGTTGCCCTCGTTGCTGACCCAGACGCCGTTGACATCTTCGACAGCGGTCGCCCTGGTGATCTTCGTGTCGAGATAGGTGTAGGCCGCTCTCAGGTCGAAGCCGGAATCGAGGCTGGCAACGGCCTCGAATTCCACGCCGCGCGAACGGATCTCACCGGTCTGGAACAGATCGTTGGGCGAGCCCTCATTACCGGAACGCACGACATTCTGTCGGGTCAGGTCGAAAACCGATGCCGTAATGAAGGAGTTCCAGCCGGTCGGCTGGTATTTCAGCCCGATCTCGTATTGCCTGCTGGTCTCGGGCACGAACAGATTGCCGTCGCTGTCGGCGCCGGCCACGGGCTGGAACGATTCGGAGTAGCTGACATAGGGCGCAAGCCCGTTGTCTGCGAGATAGACCAGGCCGGCGCGGCTGGTGAAGGCGTTGTCCTTCTGCTCGGGAATGTAGCCGCCGGCCAGATTGTCGTAGACCTTGGCGTCCGACCAATCCTGGCGGCCGCCAAGGGTCAGCCGCCAGTTGCCGAACTTGACCTGGTCCTGGGCATAGAGACCGACCTGCTGCTGGGTGGTGTCGGTATCGGTGTAGGGCGTCAGATCGGTGATCGGGTACCCGTAAACCGGATCGAAGATGTTGAAACCGTCCTCGACGGTCCCTTCCGAGGCATAGTCGCGGTAAGTGTAGCGTTTGTAGTCGAGGCCGACGAGCAGCGTGTGGGCAAGCGGCCCGGTGTCGAAATCGGCTTGTGCCTGGTTGTCGATGGTGACGCCGCTGAGTTTGGTGCCGCCGGCATCTGCATAACGGTAGTAGTCGCCGCTTGAAGGTTCCAGGCCGTTCGAGTCCGTCAGTCCGCCACCAAAGACGCCCTCCTCGGTGTGGGTGAGGTGGACGTAGCGGGCATGCTGTCGCACCTGCCAGGTTTCGTTGAAACGGTGATCGAATTCGTAGCCGATCGAGGCCTGGTCGTTGTTGTAGGAGTCGAAGCCGGGTTCGCCGACGAACATGCTGTTCGGCAGGTACTTGCCGTCCTTGCCCGGTATGACCGTGCCGTAGGCAGGCAGGTACTGCATCGCCCATCCCGAGCGGTCGCGCTGATAGTTGGCGAGGATGGTCAGGCTGGTGTCGGCATCGGGCTGCCAGGTGATCGCCGGGGCGATGAAGATGCGGTCGTCCTTGACGAAATCGGTCTGCGTGTCGCCCATGTGAGCGGCACCGGTGAGGCGAAACAGCAGCGACTTGTCGGCGTTCACGGCACCGCTGAAATCGAACTTGCCTTCATAGCGATTGAAGCTGCCGCCACCGAGTTCGATCTCGCGCAGGTTTTCCTCGGTCGGCCGCTTGCTGACATAGTTGATGATGCCGCCGGGGCTAGCCTGGCCGTAGAGCACCGACGCTGGTCCGCGCAGCACCTCGTAGCGTTCCGCGCCATAGGAATCGAGTGCGGTGAACAGGATGAAATTGCTCTCCTTGAGCTGCAGCCCGTCCCTGTAGAAGACGCCGTTGGCGTTCGAAATGCCGCGCAACTGCAGGCCGAGGCCGCGATTGTCGGTGCCGTAGAGATCGCCGGTGGCGCCGGGCGTGTAGCGCAGAACGCCGCCGAGGTTGTCAATCGCCTGTGCTTCCATCTGGTCCTTGGTGATCACCGATATCGACTGGGGCGTCTCGATCAGCGGCGTGTCGGTCTTGGTGCCGGTGGAGCCCTTGGTGGCCACGTAGCCCTTGACCGGCCCGAAGGCGCTTTCGACACGTTCCTGGACGTTGATCGGGTCCAGGGTGGTGGTGACCGTCTCCTGGGCCAGGGCATGGCCGCAGCCAAGCAGGGCCGGCACCGACACCGCTGCGATCAGCAGGCGCTTCCGCGCCATCCGGTCCTGCCAAATCAGTCCACGTCCCGAGATCATCCTGCGCCCCCTTTTCCAAATTTCATGTCGATATTGCCGGTCGCGACGATTTGTTGATCGTTGCAGTCATCTTCAATGTTGACTAGTAAGGTCATGTTTCATAGTCAACCGGGCATGAGCCGTCGAAAGCCGGAATCTGGAAATGCGGGCGGCCGCACTGGAGAAAAGCCATGAGCATGGCTGGAATTGATGCCCAGACTGCCTTCCATATCGACGCGGTGCGCTTTGCCGTCGGCGAGCGGACGCTGCTCGGTCCGGTCTCGCTCGAACTGCAGCGCTCGCGCGTCTACGGGCTGATCGGCCACAATGGTTCGGGCAAGTCGACGCTGATCAAGCTCATGGCGCGCCAACAGCCGGCGAGTTCAGGCGCCATCACTTTCGCCAGGCGTCCGTTGCCGCAATGGGGCGCCCGCGAATTTGCCCGCGCGCTTGCCTATCTGCCGCAGACGACACCGGCGGCGACCGGCCTGACCGTGCGCGAACTGGCGACGTTGGGACGCTATCCCTGGCATGGCGCGCTTGGCCGCTTCCGCGCGCAGGACAGGCAGCATGTCGACGAGGCGCTGGCCCTGACCGACATGGACGGGTTCGCGGATCGGCTGGTGGACGAATTGTCGGGCGGCGAGCGCCAGCGCGCCTGGCTCGCCATGCTGGTGGCGCAGAACGCCGGCGTCATGCTGCTCGACGAGCCGATCTCGGCACTCGACATCGCCCATCAGGTCGAGGTGCTCGGGCTGGTCAAGGAACTCAGCCGCAAACGCGACCTCTGCGTCGTCGTCGTGCTGCACGATCCCAACATGGCGGCGCGCTACTGCGACGAACTGATCGCGCTCAAGGACGGCAAGCTGCTGACGCGCGGCACACCCGGCGAGATCATGCGCAGCGATGTTCTGAAAGGCATTTTCGGCGTGGAGATGGGCGTGTTCGCGCACCCCGTCACCGGCCAGCCCGTCGGCTATGTGCAGTGACGAGATCTGGTGCGGCGGCGGGAAATAGAAGGCGGCTGGCCGCTGTGAGAACAAGGAAGAAGCTGTTGTCGAGAACTGGTTTGTTGGCGGCGTTGGTCGCATCCGTCATCCTGTCGGCCGGCAGCGCGATGGCCCAGGAGCAACCGGCCGGTGCCGCGCCGGCGATTGATGCCCCCACCCCGGCTGCTCCCACGGCCCCAGCGCCGATTGCGCCGGCGCCCGCCGCACCGGCAGTCGCTCCGCCGGCCACGATGGCGCCTTCGCAGCCAGGCACCCAGCCGAACACAGCCGCGCCAGCCGAGGCCGGACCTTCGACGGCGATGGAATTGACCTTGCCGCATGACCTGTCGCCATGGGGCATGTTCATGGCGGCCGATATCGTCGTCAAGGCGGTGATGATCGGGCTGGCCTTTGCCTCCCTCGTCACCTGGACGATATGGCTGGCCAAGTCGCTGGAGCTTTTCGGCGGCAAGCTGCGCATCCGTCGCGCCGTGCGGGCGATCGGCGAGGCCGCCACGCTGAAGCAGGCCGGCAGTACCCTCGACCGCAGCGGCGGCCCGGGCGCGCTGCTGGTGCGGGCGGCCGAGGAGGAGACCGCACTCTCAGCCGGCGCCCTCGATCATGTCTCAGGCGATGGCCTCAAGGAACGGGTTACGTCGCGCCTGTCGCGCATCGAGGCGGCGGCGGCGCGGCGCATGTCACGCGGCACCGGCGTGCTGGCGACGATCGGCTCGACCGCGCCCTTCGTCGGCCTGTTCGGCACGGTCTGGGGCATCATGAACGCCTTCATCGGCATCTCGCAGGCGCAGACCACCAATCTCGCCGTGGTCGCGCCGGGCATCGCCGAAGCGCTGCTGGCCACCGCGATGGGCCTGGTCGCGGCCATACCGGCCGTCGTCATCTACAACGTCTTCGCCCGCTCGATAGCCGGCTATCGGCAGATCCTCGCCGATGCCTCGGCAGGGGTCGAACGACTGGTCAGCCGCGACCTCGACTTCCGCACCGTCGCGCCGGCCGCGCCACTGGCGGCGGAGTAGCGCCATGGGAAGCAGAATCCGACAGACCATGGATGACGATCTCGAGGAAAGCCACGAGATCAACGTCACCCCGTTCATCGATGTCATCCTGGTGTTGTTGATTATCTTCATGGTCGCGGCACCGCTGGCCACGGTGGATGTCAATGTCGACCTGCCGGGTTCGACCGCAACGCCCGCGCCGAGGCCCGAGACACCGCTGTTCCTGACGCTGAAGGACGATCTGACGCTGGCGATCGGCAATGACGGCGTGCCACGCCCGGCTTTCGCCGCGACGCTGGACGCCAAGACCAAGGGCGACAAGCAGACGCGCATCTTCCTGCGCGCCGACAAGGCGGTCGCCTATGGCGACCTGATGGAGGCGATGAACCTGTTGCGCGGTGCCGGCTATCTGAAGATCGCGCTGGTCGGCCTGGAGACGGCTCCCGCGTCCAATGCCCCCGCGCCCACAGCCACCCGTGCGGCGGCGCCATGACGCAAGCGGTCGCCGTGCCCTCGGTCCAGATGTCGCGCTTCGGCTGGCGCGACCTTGGCTTGTGGGCCGGTGCTGCCGCGCTGGTCCTCGGAGCCCATGTCGCGGTCGCCTATGCAGTGCAGAATCTCACCATGGTCACCGAAGCGGACGGCGGTCCGCCACCGGCCCAGGTGATCGAGATGGCGCCGATGGTGGTGATGCCGGCCGTACAAGAACAGGTCGCCGCGCTGGACGCGGTGACGCCAGATCAGACCGAACCGACACCGACGATCGAGCCGACACCTGAAGAACCGGTCGAAAAGGCGAAGCCGGTTGTCGAGCCACCGGAAGCGGTCGCGCCCGACGAGGCCGAACCCAACCGGACCGAAACGGCTGAACAGGCCGATCAGCCGCCGCCGGATGAGGTCATCCCGGATGTTGTCGAGGCTGTCACGCCAGACGTCGTCATTCCCTTGCCGCAGCCGAAACCGGTCGAAATTGTCAAAGACAAGAAACCGGTCGAGGCCAAGGCGAAAAAACCTGTCGAGAAGCCCAAGCCGCGGCTTAAGAAGGAGAAGGCGGCTCCGCCGAAGACGGCAACCGTCGCCAGCGCCGACGCACGGCCCGCGGCCAGGACCGCCGCGCCGAAGGCAGCGGAATCGACGTCGCGCTCCGGCGACTCCAGCAAATGGGACTCCCGTCTGGGCGCCTGGATCAAGCGGCACACGCGCTATCCCAGTTCTGCCAAGGCCCGAGGCGTGGAAGGCAGGCCGTATGTCGCCTTCACGGTCGACTCGTCCGGCCGGGTCCGGTCTGCCAGGCTCTCTCGTTCCTCAGGGGATGCGGATCTGGACCGTGCGGCGCTCGCCGTGCTGCAAGGCGCCACGGTGCCGGCACCGCCGCCGGAACTCGGTTCGCGTCTGAGCCGTACAGCGCCGTTCGTGTTCAGCCTGCGCAACTAGGACCGAATTTGATCGAAGCGGCCTGTCAGTAGGCCAGCGACAGGCTCAGGGCCTCGACCTGTTCGAGATAGAAACGGCATTTCGTGCGCAACAGCCCGAGGCTCGGGTCATCGGCTCCGTTGATCTCGATGGTCTGCATCATGAAGTCGAAATGGGCGTGGAAGGCGTCCACTGTACCCCAGAGACTGTCGGCCTGGCAGCTGTCGGCAATCGCCATCGAGACGAGTTGGCGGGCCTCGATCCGCGCGGCGTCAGGCGATGGCGGTCGCCTGGCGATCAAGACGTCGAGCCGACTGAAAATGCTTTCCCTGGCATCGACGCTTCTGATGTTGGCTATCATGTTCATGTGCAGGTCCCCCTTGGCATTCCAGGCGCGCAATAGGCTCCGGTCTGGAATTGCCTGAAAGCTGGTGATCAGAGCGGTTCAGCGGCGCTGAACCACTAAGCGCGTGGCGTTTGGGCGGGCGACTTGCATCAAGCCTGAGCGACCGGATGCCGGTCCTGCGGGCAGGATGCAATCAGGGTCGGGATCGCGGTTGCATCGGAGGGGTGGCCCCTGATGATGTTGGCGACCTCGGCATCGGCCTGCTCGAACCAGTAGACCATGTCGGCGCGGTGCAGATCCGTCGCGGCTTTCTTCAGCAGCGGCAGCAGGCTTTGCAACGCGCACAGCGTCTCCCAGCGGTTTGGCCGGGAGGTCGAGCCGGCCACCGCGCATGCGGCTGACGATTGCATGTCGCTACGCTCTCCGTGGCTGGGCGGCACGATTGTCTTTTGCCTGCGCCTTGGGGTGCAGCGGGTTGCCGCTGAGCTGCGCATGCCTGGCCGGCCGTGCGCCGCGAAGAACGTCGAAGGCCTCCGCATAGGCCATGCCCAGCAGATAGGAGATCATCGGAAAACGGCTTGATTCGGCCATTTGCACGAGCTCATTGGTCATCGACGAAATATATTGAAGACTATCGATTTCCGACTGGCGTAAGGATTGATTTGGCACGTGCTGCTCCTGTCTCTGGTTATACCCTGGGGAACGCGTTACTGGCCGGACTGCACATTGTTGGTCGACTAATTGATGGATTGGCTCGCGGTGGACGGGTCTCTTTCCGGGGTCGAGAGGGTCAAGGCATAGATCGGTGCGTCGGTGAGACTGTCGAGACCAAGCAGCCGCTTGATGGCGGAATGATTGAGCGCGGCTGTCGGACATGCCGACAGGCCATGATTGGTCGCCGCCAGCATGATATTCTGGCCGATATGGCCGGCCTCGATCAGCACGACACGATAGGCGTTGGCGTCCTCATATTTCCACATCGTGCGATCGAGCCTGGCGCAAAGCAGGATCAGGCACGGCATGCTATCAGCCCACTCCTGTCCGCCGACCAGTTCGGAGATCTTCGGCAGATGGTTCGCGGAAATCCTGCCAAGGTCGTGATCGGCGGCGGAATAATGATAGACACCGGGCTCGAGGCCATCGACGCCGAGCGCGACCACATAGGCCTCATAGGGATTCCGCGCGCCGCCGGAAGGGGTCATGCCAAGCGGCAGGGTGCCAACGCAATTGGCGGTCTCGCCGATGATGCCGAGCCCTGCGAACAGGCAATCGGAAAGCTGTTTGGCTGTGATGGTGGGCTGAGCCGCCGTGCGGTTGGTGCGGCGCCGCGCCATCAAGCTAAGAAGTTCGTTGTCTTCCAGTGCATTCGGCAGCTGGATAGCGCCGGCGGAATTCTTGAGCAGGAGGTCCGGCTGCGGCGTATGGCCGGCGCGTTCTATCTGCCGCTCTTCCGCCTGCTCGATGGTCATGTATTCGCTGTCCTGGACGCAGAAATGCATCAGCGCCGTCGGAAGCCCCCAACTCCATTGTCCTGAAAATTGTTCCTCCTGCTCGGCGAGAGGCGATCCGGCGGTGACCAGGGCGGAAAAATCGAGCAACTGCGGAACGACAGCCTTCAACTCGGACTTCGACCACCCATGGGCGCGGGCAATGTCCGCCGTCGATGCCCATTTGTCCCACGATGCGAGAAGGCCGACCATCTCAGGGCTGCATTCGAAGACGCTTCTGGTCAGGAAGTTGCATGCCGTGACCTTGTTCGGTCCGGGGTAGAAAACGAGCGTTTTCGAAGAGCGCATTTTCATGAAGCTGGATGCCATCTGCGGAGCCGAGGCGCCGACAAGCGAACCGCTCGTCGGCGCAGAACGGCTTCAGCGCTTGTTGTAGTGCATACCCTGCGAAAAGAAGACGGTCTGCGTGCCGGCGGCAATCGTCAGCTTCGGAGCGTTAGTCACTTTCTTGGCCATTTTTATCCCTTTCCTGACCCCCATTTGGGATCCGTTGAAAGACCCCCAGAATGGGATCCGCGTGAAGAAAGGTAAGGTCGGAAGAGTTAATGGTTTGTTAAAATTATAGTAAAACCACGAGCCGAAGACGGACGTGTGGATTATCTTTCCTGGCATTAAAGTGTAAAATATCGATTTTATTCAGATACAGAGTAGACAATCGTTGGCATACGCTTTATCGGCGTACGCTTATTCTTATTTGGCGTAAGACACGGCGATCCGAGGGATTAGCCCAACCCGTCCCGGGTCAGGCTGACAACCAGTTGGTCGACGCCCGCATCGTCGAGGCTGATGACATGCGCCATGCTGATGGCATCCCTTGCCTGGATATTGGCAATGTCGCGCCGCATGATGACGGACACGAATGCCGGGCCGGCCTCCGTCAGAAGCATGGCCTTGCCCATCAGCACCGGTTCGGAGATGGGAGCCCATTGCACGGAGATCAGCGACGGCTCTCCGGTCTGTCGGCGATTGATGCCGCTGAAATAGATCCAGTTCAGCCGCGAGATCGCCACGCCATAGTGATTGCCGCGCGCTCGTGCCCAGGTCGATCCCTGGCGCTCCGACCATCCGGTGACCCTTCGGAAGGTGACCAGTTCGGCTTCGCGCCGCACGAAGGTCACCGAGCGCATCAGGAGGTCGAGGCGGCCCGGGATCGAGAAATAGGTGAAATAGGTGCCGCCCGCGATCGAAGGACTGGGAGGGCGGATCATCTGGTTGAACAGGCTCTCGGAAACCGGCGGCAGGCCACGCATCGCGGGCTCGGGTGCGCCGGGATCCTGGTACAGTTCGGCCTCGTCGATCCGAAAGTAATCGCATATCAGCTTGGCGGTGGCCTTGTTGGGAACGGTCTGCCCTTGCAGGTAGCGTTCGAACTGCGTGCGATTGATGTGCAGCTCACGGCATACCGCACTTACGGAGGCATGGTCCTTGCTCAGCCGTCTAAGATTTGCAGCGAGATTCTCGCGAATTGACACGTCTTTGCTTCCGCGGGCGGGTTTTTCATTTCAACTCGAAATCCATATAGCGTCTCCGGTCGCCCCCGCCGAAACGCCTTGGCCACAACGCACAGAAAAAACTGATTTGGTAACGTCAATTTAGTGGGGCGGTTTGCAAAAAAAACGGAAACAATCGACGAGCGCTTCCGCCATAAG
>NZ_RZPF01000151.1:0-10574 GCF_004022735.1 Mesorhizobium sp. M7A.F.Ca.AU.001.01.1.1 | reverse complement strand
CATTAGTATATCGTGGTCATTGGCCAAAAAAGGATAATTTGAATTATGCCTCTCGCGCGATCAACATGCAATCGAAACCCTGCGGATCAGCTGCGGGGGACGCAATGGACAGGAACGGATCTCCATGCTCACCCAGGCGCTGATCGGCGACGAAGGTAGAACAATCGAACTTGGCTGGAAGGACGGGTCGCGCAGCCGCTTTCACGCCATGTGGCTGCGCGACAATGCGCTGGACGACAAGACGCGCAGCGCCGGCAATGGCCAACGGCTGATCACCATCCTCGACATTCCCGCCGACACCAGGATCGGCGCGGCATCGCTCAAGGGCGGCGCCCTGGAAGTCAGCTTCGTGCCGGAGCAGAAAACAGTGAGTTTCCCGGCGGCATGGCTGAGTGCCAATGCCTATGATCGTGACGCGGCCCGCCAGCCCGGCTGGACAGACGAGGCCACCGTGCGATGGACCAAGGCCTCGATGCAGAATTCGGTGCCGCGCGCCGGCTATGCTGCGGCCAGCCATGATCGCGCTGTGCTGGGGCAATGGCTGTCGGCGGTGAAAGCCTATGGCTTTGCGGTGATGGACGATCTGCCGGCCGAATCCGGAGCGCTGTGCAAGGTGTCCGATCTGTTCGGCTATATCAGGGAGACCAATTACGGCCGCTGGTTCGAAGTGCGCGCCGAGGTCAATCCGAGCAATCTCGCCTACACCAATCTCGGGCTCCAGGCGCATACCGACAATCCCTATCGCGACCCCGTGCCGACGCTGCAGATCCTGTCCTGCATCGAGAATACGGTTGAGGGCGGCGAATCCAGCGTCGTCGACGGGTTTGCCGTCGCGGCTGCGCTGCAGGCTGAGAACCCGGAAGGCTTCCGGCTGCTGAGCTCATGCCCGGCGCGCTTCGAATATGCCGGCTCTTCCGGTGTGCGGCTGCAGGCGAAGCGGCCGATGATCGAGCTCGGGCCCGATGGCGAGCTGATCTGCATCCGCTTCAACAACCGCTCGCTGGCGCCGACGGTCGACGTGCCCTTCGCCGACATGGAGGCGTACTACGCCGCCTACCGCCGGTTCGCCGAACTGATCGAGGATCCATCCTTCGAAGTGACGTTCAAGCTCGAAGCGGGGCAGGCTTTCATCGTCGACAACACGCGCGTCATGCACGCCCGCAAGGCGTTTTCCGGAACCGGCAAGCGCTGGCTGCAGGGCTGTTACGCCGACAAGGATGGCCTGCTGTCGACGCTCGCGTCGATAGAACACGGGTTCAAGGAGGCGGCGGAATGAGCGGCCAGGATTTGAACGCGGACAATATCGTCGAATTCATTGCCGACATCTTCGAGCGCCGGGGTGCGGAATCCTACCTCGGCGAACCCGTCACCATGTCGGAGCACATGCTGCAGGGCGCCTGGTTCGCCGAAAAGGACGGCGCGCCGGACGAGCTGGTGGCGGCGGCGCTGCTGCACGACATTGGCCATTACACCAGCGAGTTCGGCACCTATTCGCCCGAGGATGTCGAGGACAAGCATCATGACGAAGCCGGCGGCGAAGTGCTGGCGCCGTTCTTTCCACCTGTCATCGTCGAATGCGTCAGGCTGCATGTCGCCGCCAAGCGCTATCTCTGCGCCACCGATCCGACCTATTTCGGCAGGCTGTCGCCGGCCTCGGTGCATACGCTGTCGCTGCAGGGCGGGCCGATGAATGCCGAGGAGGTGGCCGAGTTCCGCAAGAACCCGTTCCATGAGGAAGCGGTCCGGGTCCGCATCTGGGACGAGAGCGGCAAGATTGCCAACATGAAGACGCGGACGTTTCGCGATTACGTGCCGCTGTTGCAGCGGGTGGTGACGCAGTTCGCGGCGGGTAAGCCGGCGTAATTCCCTCAAAGGAAGGAGGCAGGGTGCAAGCCCTGCCTTCTTTCTTCCGGCTTCGCCGGAATCGCGCTCGCCTACCCCTTGTGATGCACCTGCTGCAGCCCGTAGACCGGCGTCGCCAAGCCGGCCTGCCTGGCCTTCAGCTGCAGCGCCAGGAATTGTGAATAGTGGCGTGACTGGTGCAGGTTGCCGCCGTGAAACCACAGCGCTTCCTGCTGTGTAGGCTTCCACATGTTGCGCAACTCGCCTTCCCAGGGGCCGGGATCCTTGGTGGTGTTCGAGCCGAGGCCCCAGCATTTGCCGACCTTGTCGGCGGTTTCGCGCGATATCAGATCGGCGGCCCAGCCGTTCATCGAGCCGTAGCCGGTGGCGTAGACGATGAGGTCCGCAGGCAGTTCCGACCCGTCGCTGAGCAGGACCGAGTGCTGCTTGATCTCTTCGACGTCGACGCCACTCTTCAGCTTGATCGAACCATCGATGACCAACTGCGATGCGCCAACATCGATGTAATAGCCAGAGCCGCGCCTGAGGTACTTCATGAACAGGCCGGACTCGTCGTCGCCCCAGTCGAGCATGAAACCGGCCTTTTCCAGTCCCTTGTAGAATGCCGCATCGCGTTTCTTCATCTCGGCATAGGCCGGGATCTGGAACTCGTGCAGGATCTTGTAGGGCAGCGAAGCGAAGATGAGATCGGCCTTGGCGGTGGTGATGCCATTCTGCAGCGCCTGCTCCGAATAGAGCGAACCCAGTCCGATTTCCATCAACGTGTCGGACCTGGAGATATGGGTACTCGAGCGCTGCACCATGGTCACGTCGGCGCCGGCTTCCCAAAGTGCGGCAGCGATGTCATGGGCGGAATTGTTGGATCCGATGACAACGGCCTTTTTGCCGGCATAGGCGTCGGGACCCGGATGCTTCGACGAGTGGTGCTGATCGCCCCTGAAGGTCTCCATGCCCTTGAATTTCGGCAGATTGGCTTTGCCGGACTGTCCGGTCGCCAGCACCAGTTGCTTCGGCTTCAGCGTGATGTCCTTGCCGTCACGGTGGACGACAACGGTCCATTCCTTCGTCTTGTCGTCATAGGAAGCGCTTTTGGCCTCGGTCGAGGACCAGTAATTCAGCTCCATTACCTTGGTGTACATTTCCAGCCAGTCGCCCATCTTGTCCTTGGGCGTGAAGACCGGCCAGTTTTCGGGGAAGGGAATGTAGGGCAGATGGTCGTACCAGACCGGGTCATGCAGGCAGAGCGACTTGTAGCGCTTGCGCCAGCTGTCGCCGGCACGCTCGTTCTTCTCGATGATGATGGTCGGCACGCCAAGCTGCCGCAGCCGCGCGCCGAGCGCGATACCGCCCTGGCCGCCACCGATGATCACCGTATAGGGCTGCGTCTTGAAGCCGAGCTCGGCGGCTTCCCTCTCGCGCTCTTCCTTCCATGTCGGACGGTTCTTGCCCGAGCCGTGCCTGGCGCCCATCGGCCGCGCGAAGCCTGCCGGCTCCTCGTGGCCTTTCAGTTCGGCCATGGTGGTCAGCAGCGTCCAGATCTTGCCGTTCTTCAGCCTGATATGGCCGAAGCCGCGTGCCGCCTCCGTCTCGAAGCTGATCCAGCCCTCGATCAGTTCGCCGCTCTCGGTCGCGTCCTCGCCCTTGGCGATGGCGAAGTGCGATGGCCTGGTGTTCGACAACTGGCTTTTCAGCATGTCGCGGACCTGGTCGCGGCCTTCCATGGTCTTGATGTTCCAGGTGAAGGTAACGAGGTCGCGCCAGTAGCAATCTTCTTGAAAGCAATCGACCGCCTTCTCGATGTCATCGGCAGCAAGCGCGGCGCCGAACTGGTCGAGTACGTCAGACAGTTTCTTGCTAGAGGGCTTGTCGAGCATCAGGTTTCCTCCCGTGAAATCCAGATCGTCATGGTGATGGCTCCGACGGGCTTGCCGCCGGACGATCAAGTATCGTCAGAGATGGCGGCCCTCGTCACGCCCCACCATAGTTTCCAGCGGTTTCAATGGTTTATTCGCAAAATGGGATCACCCGGCGGTTTCGCAATCGCCCGGGCGCCGGAAACGACCGTCCCATTTGTGAATGCCGCGCCGGTCGCGCAAAGTTGATGGTCAAATGCCGCAATGCGGTCACCGGGGCCGATGACAACCGATCGGTGAGAAGCCGGGAAGCGGTGGCGGGCAGCAGGGCGGTTCCCGGGATTTTCTGGATGCGGAACTCTGGAGCCCGTTATGATTATCATATCCTTTTTCCAAGCGTCTTCACGCCACTCTCTCGGCCGGCGTGGACGTGCTGCAGCAATGGCCGCGGTCATGGCCTTGAGTGCGACGCTGACCGGCCCGCTGATGCTGCCCGGAACACAGGCGCATGCGGCGGAAATTTCCGTCACCGTCCGCGAAAGGCTTTCGAACTATGGCGGATGGCGAACCTCCAGCCGCTTCGGCGATGTCTGGGTTCCCTCGGTGCATACCCAATGGCGGCCCTACACCGAAGGCAGGTGGGTCTGGACTGACAATGGCTGGTACTGGCAGTCCACCGAGCCATTCGGCGATGTCGTCTATCACTATGGCCGCTGGGCGTATGATCCCGATTTCGGCTGGGTGTGGATCGCCGGCGATCAATGGGCGCCAGCCTGGGTGGTCTGGCGTCAGGGCGGCAATGATGTCGGCTGGGCTCCGGCGCCGCCCGACGTCGGTGCCGCCTTCGACGACGCCTGGTGGTGTTTCGTGCCGGTGGCGGCGATCGGCGCGGTGGATCTGGTCAGGGTGGTGCGGCCGGTTCAGGAGAACGTCGTCATCGTGCGCAACACGACATTCATCAACCAGACGGTCGTGGTCAACAATGCGCCACGCGTGCGGCTTGGCAACCAGGTGGTTGCAATCAATGCCGGACCCCGGCTGCAGCAACTCCCGAAGCCCGTCATGGAATCGATCAAGGCGGCAAAACTGGTTCCTCCGCTCAAAGGCGTGTTTGCCAGTGCACGTCTCGATGCTTCCAGGGGCGCCGAAATCAAGAAGCTTGCCGGCAATGCAATGCCTGCCGCCAAGGCGGCCAATGGGAACGGGCAAATCGTGGCGGGCCATGGCCCCAAGATTGCGAGCGGCGACAAGGCCACGTCTCCGAGCGCTGTGACAGCGAGCAATCCAGCCGTCGTGAAGCCTGGCAACACTGTGCGCAAGCGGATGGCCGCCGGCAACGGCGCGAAGGCCGATGCGCTCAAGCTGCATGCCGACAGGACCGCGGGCGATGGACGTATCGTCGTCAAATCGTCGGCCAAACCGGGTTCGGCCAAGCCGGTCTCGGGGCAGCGTCCTGCACGCGGTGCCGGACAACAGAAGCCGCATCAGCAGGCGATGGCAATGCACATGCCCCAGCACCATGGCCCGGCAAGGGTGGCACCTCACCATCCGCCAGCGAAGATGCAGGCGAGGAAGGTGTCCAGATGCGATCCGCGCGTTTCCCGCTGCAAGGCGCCGCGCTGATCGCCTCAATCGCGCCGGCACGCTGTGCGCGCCGGCGCGATTTTTCCCGTTGACAGGTCGCCTTGCCCGCCCTTAGTGTCCGCCACCATGAAAACAGCACTCATTCTCGTAGGAAAGCGCGTGGGCAAGGCGGTGTAACCGCCGGGCGAAAACCCCCCATGCGCAAGACACAGGCTCCCTCGGGGGCCTTTTTTATTGCCTGAAACACGACTAAACGACCAGCAAACGCCCAATGGCGACAGTACGGGACCAGACCGATGAGCAACGGACAGAACGAGCGGCGCGAGATGACGGGCGCCGAAATGGTGGTGCAGGCGCTGAAGGACAATGGCGTCAAGCATGTCTTCGGCTATCCCGGCGGCGCTGTCCTTCCGATCTATGACGAGATTTTTCAGCAAGACGAGGTCGAGCACATACTGGTGCGCCATGAGCAGGGCGCCGGCCATGCGGCGGAAGGCTATGCGCGTTCGACCGGTAAGGCCGGCGTGATGCTGGTGACCTCCGGCCCGGGCGCCACCAATGCGGTGACGCCGCTGCAGGACGCGTTGATGGATTCGATCCCGCTGGTCTGCCTGACCGGGCAGGTGCCGACCTCGCTGATCGGCTCGGACGCTTTTCAGGAATGCGATACGGTCGGCATCACGCGCCCCTGCACCAAGCACAACTGGCTGGTGAAGGACGTCAACGAGCTCGCCGCCACCATCCACGAGGCCTTTCATGTCGCGACCACCGGCCGTCCCGGTCCGGTCGTCGTCGACATCCCGAAGGATGTGCAGTTCGCCAAGGGATTCTATGTCCCGCCGCAGATCGCGCCACGCACCAGCTACCAGCCAAAGGTCCAGGGCGACCTGGAGAAGATCAAGGCGGCGGTCGAGTTGATGGCGGGCGCCAAGAAGCCGATCATCTACAGCGGCGGCGGCGTCATCAACTCCGGCCCGGAAGCGAGCCATCTGTTGCGCGAACTGGTCGATCTCACCGGTTTCCCGATCACCTCGACGCTGATGGGCCTCGGCGCCTATCCGGCATCGGGCAAGAACTGGATGGGCATGCTCGGCATGCACGGCACCTATGAAGCCAACATGGCCATGCATGATTGCGACGTGATGATCTGCATCGGCGCGCGCTTCGACGACCGCATCACCGGCCGGCTGACCGCCTTCTCGCCGAACTCGAAGAAGATCCACATCGACATCGATCCGTCGTCGATCAACAAGAACGTCCACACCGAGGTGCCGATCATCGGCGATGTCGGCCGGGTGCTGGAGGATATGGTGCGGCTGTGGCGGGCGAGCGCCAAGGCCGACAAGAAGGCGCTCTACCCCTGGTGGGAGCAGATCGCCAAATGGCGTGCGCGCGACTCGCTCGCCTACAAGATGAACAACGACGTGATCATGCCGCAATACGCCATCGAGCGGCTCTACGAACTGACCAAGGGCATGGACACCTACATCACCACCGAGGTCGGCCAGCACCAGATGTGGGCGGCGCAGCACTATCGTTTCGAGAAGCCGAACCGCTGGATGACGTCGGGCGGGCTGGGCACGATGGGTTATGGCCTGCCGGCAGCACTCGGCGTGCAGATCGCGCATCCCGACGCTTTGGTCATCGACATTGCCGGCGACGCCTCGGTGCAGATGACGATGCAGGAGATGAGCGCGGCGGTGCAGCACAATGCGCCGATCAAGATCTTCATCCTCAACAACCAGTATATGGGCATGGTGCGGCAGTGGCAGCAGTTGCTGCACGGCAACCGGCTGTCGCATTCCTATACCGAGGCGATGCCGGACTTCGTCAAGCTGGCCGAGGCCTATGGCGGCCACGGCATTCGCTGCGAAAAGCCGGACGAGCTGGACGACGCGATCAAGGAGATGATCTCGGTCAGGAAGCCGGTGCTGTTCGATTGCCGCGTGGCGACGCTCGCCAACTGCTTCCCGATGATCCCGTCGGGCAAGGCGCATAACGAGATGCTGTTGCCCGACGAGGCGACCGACGAGGCGGTGGCCAATGCCATCGACGCCAAGGGCAGGGAACTGGTGTAGCCGGCAGAACCAAGGCAGGGCTGTCGCGAGAAAGCCCTGCGCAAACAAAGAATTAGCTCAAGAGCTTGAAATCGAGATTCATGTCATGAACGCACAGCTACAACCGACCGGTTCGGCCTATTTTATCGCCAAGGAAACGGAAAAGCCGGAAAACCACACGCTTTCCGTGCTGGTCGACAATGAGCCGGGCGTGCTTGCCCGGGTCATCGGCCTATTTTCCGGGCGCGGCTACAACATCGAGAGCCTGACCGTCTCCGAGACCGAGCATGAAAAACACCTGTCGCGCATCACCATCGTGACGCGCGGCACGCCGCATGTGCTGGAGCAGATCAAGCACCAGCTGGAGCGCATCGTGCCGGTGCACCGCGTCGTCGACCTGACCGTGCGTTCGCATGAATCCGGCCAGGAGCGGCCGCTGGAACGCGAACTGGCGCTGGTCAAGGTCGCCGGCATCGGCGAGGCCCGGGTCGAGGCGCTGCGGCTGGCCGATGCGTTCCGCGCCAGCGTCATCGACGCCAACACCGAGCATTTCATCTTCGAGATCACCGGCAAGGGCTCCAAGATCGATCAGTTCATCGCCATCATGAAGCCGCTCGGCCTGGTCGAAATCTGCCGCACCGGCGTGGCGGCGTTGAACCGCGGCCCGCAGGCGATGTAGGCCTTCGGTGCTGGCGCCGGGCGCGCCAGCCAGCTTCCACAGTGAGGCTTCTGGCCCCGCTGTGGGCCGTCCGTGGGCCTTTGCGGGTTGCCTAGAAAAGACAACGATCCTGACTTGTCGGGGAGGATATCCATGTCGCTTGACGCTTTCCTTGCCCTGCTTGTCTACGCCTTGGTGACTTCGATCACGCCGGGGCCGAACAATCTCATGCTTCTGGCATCGGGCGTGAATTTCGGCATCGTCAGAACCGTTCCGCACATGCTTGGCATCAGCATGGGTTTCCTCGTGCTGCTGCTTGCCGTCGGTCTTGGCCTTGGCGCTGTGTTGACGGCGTTTCCGGCGCTGCATACCGCGCTCAAGATCGCCGGCGGCGCCTATCTTTTGTACCTCGCCTGGAAGATCGCCATGTCGCGCACGCTGACCGGCAAGGGCGAGACGAAGGCGCGGCCGATGCGCTTCATCGAGGCGGCTGCATTCCAGTGGGTCAATCCCAAGGCGTGGGTGATGGCGATCACCGCCATGGCCGTCTATGCCAATGCCGAGCACCCGTTCCTGTCGGTGGTGTTGATCGCTGTGGCCTTCACCATCGTCAATTTGCCGAGCGTCTCGGTGTGGGCTGGGTTCGGCACCGCGCTGCGCGGTTTCCTGTCGGACCCGGTACGGCTGAAATGGTTCAACATCGCCATGGGCGTGCTGCTGGCGGCGACGCTTTGGCCGATGCTCAAATAGGTCGAGACGCGCACATTCTGGTCGTCTCAGGCCGGAAGGCGATGGCTCGCAAGCCGTCGGATGGGGATTCAGCCCGTGTTGCACATCCATTGTGCAGTGCACATTAAATCTTCGTAATGCCGTGTTTTGGCCCTTTTCCGACAAAGGCGCGTCCTATCTATTCGGCGAAATCGCGGCAACGGGCCGTGATTTGCGCTAGAGTAGAACCATCGGACCACGACGTGTCGGGTGGAGAGGGCCTTTGACCATGCGTGGAAAAGTCGTTCTTTCGTTGCTTGCCGTCGCCTGTGCGGGCGCGGCCTGGCTCTATGTGTCTCCGGACGCGCTGAGCAAGGCTCAGCAGCTCATCGGCGCAAAGCAGGTCGCTGCCGCGGACAAATCGGCAACCGGCAAGCCGGCAGCGGGCGACAAGGCGGCAGGTGGCGGCGGTGCCGCCCGCTCGGCTTCCATCCTCTCGGCCGTCGCCTCGACAGCCGATTTCCCGATCCGGCGTTATGCGATCGGCTTCGTCTCGTCTCCCGCCGTCGTCAACATCAACGCGCGGGTGTCCAGCCAGATCGTCTCGATCGACGTCAAGGATGGGCAGATGGTCAGGGTCGGCGACGTTCTGTTCTCGCTCGATGACCGGGCGCTGAAGGCGCAGCTTGCCAAGGATCAAGCGGCGCTCGCCAAGGATCAGGCGATGCTCGCCAGCTCGCAGTCCGATCTCCAGCGCGCCAAGGATCTGGTTGCCAAGCAGGCCGGCACGCAGCAGACCTACGACCAGGCCGTCGCCGCGCAGAAGGCTGCCGCTGCGACCGTTGACGCCGACAAGGCGACAATCGACGCCGACAATGTCCAGCTTGGCTTCGCCACGATCACGGCGCCGATTTCCGGCAGGCTGGGTGCGGTCAGCGTCGCCGTCGGCGATCTCGTCACCGTCAGCAATGGCAACAGCAGCACGGCGACCCCGCTGGTGACCATCACCCAGATGGACCCGCTGCAGGTCAACTTCAATCTGCCGGAAAGCAATCTCGCCCTGCTGCACAAGGCGCTTGCCAATCCGCAGCAGGGCGCGGTGACACTGACCAAGGATGGTGACGCGACGCCGATCGGCAAGGGCACGCTCGATTTCGTCGACTCCAGCGTCGACACTGCGTCGGGCACTATCGCGACGCGGGCAAGTATTCCCAATGCCGACCTTTCGCTATGGCCCGGCCAGTATGTGAATGTCGTGCTCGACGCCGGCATCATGCCGCAGATGACATCGGTTCCTACCGTCGCCGTGCAGCCAAGCCAGAAGGGCCCTTTCGTCTATGTGGTCAAGCCGGACAACACGGTCGAGATGCGGCCGGTGCAGGTGGCGCTGACCGAAGGCGACAACAGCGCCATCAGCCAGGGGCTGAAAAGCGGTGAGAAGGTTGTCACCGAGGGCCAGACACGGCTGAAGGACGGCGCCGCGGTGCATGAAGGCAAGACCACGGCGGGTGCCGCTGCGCCCAAGGTGGCCGAGGCGACCAGCGCCGGCGAGGCCGCCCAATGATCTCCGAATTCTGCATACGCCGGCCCGTCGCCACCCTTCTGATGTCGTTCGCCCTCGTGCTGGGCGGGCTGTTCGCCTACAAGTTCCTGCCGGTGGCCGCACTGCCCAGCGCCGAATTCCCGGTGGTCAACGTCTCGGCCTCGCTGCCCGGCGCCTCGCCGGAAACCATGGCGACATCGGTGGCGACGCCGCTGATCAAGCAGTTCGCCACCGATGTCGCCATGGTTTCCGGCGAGGCGCCGGGCAGCGAGGCCGAGACGTTGACCACCGGGAATTCGGCGCTGGGC
>NZ_RZPF01000150.1:0-10596 GCF_004022735.1 Mesorhizobium sp. M7A.F.Ca.AU.001.01.1.1 | reverse complement strand
GGCAAAATACTGGCACAGCCGCATGAGCTCGCCGTTGAGCAGCGAAATGCATCGCTCCGAATCGCCGGCGAAATTGTCGCCGTCCGAGGCCTGGGCGGCATAGATGTTCCAGTCATGGGCCGGGTAGCGGCTGGTGATAATACGGTGCATTTCCTCCAGCGCGGTGGAAACGACGGTGCCGCCGCTTTGGGTGTTGTAGAAAAATGTTTCCTCGTCGACCTCCTGAGCCAGGTGCGTGTGGCGGATGAAAACAATCTCGATGCGGTCGTAGCGCCGTTTCAAGAACAGGTGCAGCAAGACGAAGAAGCGCTTGGCCAGATCCTTCTCGCGCTCGCCCATGGACCCGGACACGTCCATAAGACAGAACATGACGGCATTGGCGTTCGGCACCGGCCGGGAATCGAAGCGGTTGAAGCGGATGTCGACCGGATCGACATAGGCAATCCGGCGGCGGCGGCGTTCCAGCCGGTCGAGCTCTTCGCGCAATGCCGCAATACGCTGGCGCGCTTCGGCGCTGGATGGCGTCGACTCGAGCGAGGCGATTTCCTCGAGGATCGCATCCAGTTCGACCTGCTTGGGGCGCCTCAGCGCAATGCGGCGGCCGTGGCTGTTGCGCATTGTGCGGCCAACATTGATGTTGGTCGGCGAACCTGTGGCGGCGAAGCCGGCTCTGCGCGGCTTGAAGGCAAGGATCTCCTTGAGGTTGAGCTTGACCATGTCCGGGAGCTCGAGATCCTCGAAGAAAAGATCGAGCACTTCCTCGCGCGACAGCACGAAACGAAAGTCGTCTTCAGATGCCTTGTTTCCCGGCGACGATGCTCCCCCGCCGCCCCCGCCGGGTTTGGGGATCAGGTCTCCAGCGGAGAAATGCCTGTTGCCCGGCAAGATGTGCTGGCGCCTGCCGCTGTCGCGGGCGTTGTTGAAGCTCGGCTCGCTTGTGCCTCTTTCGGGCATGCGCACGGCATGCTCGGAATCCGCGTCGGCGATCCTGCCGGTGCGGATCTGATCGCGTATGCTGCGTTTCAATTCCTCGCGCGCGCGTCGCAGGAAGCGCTGGCGATTGCCGAGGCTTTTGTCTTTAGGGTTCAGGCGGCGGTCGATGAAGATCGGCATGGAACCATCCGGGTTCTCTAACCCGCCCTGTTCACCCGCATGTACCAGTCCACAAGGCGACGCACCTGCCGCTCGGTGTAGCCGCGCTCGACCATCCGCTGCACGAATTCATTGTGCCGCTTTTCCGTGACACTGTCCTGCTTGGAGCCGAAACTGATCACCGGCAGGAGGTCCTCGACCTGGCCGAACATGCGTTTTTCGATGACTTCCCGCAGCTTTTCGTAACTTGTCCACGCCGGGTTGCGGCCATGGTTTCTTGCACGGGCGCGCAGGGTGAATTTCACCACCTCATTGCGGAAGTCCTTGGGATTGGCGATGCCGGCCGGTTTTTCGACCTGTGAAAGCTCGTTGTCCAAAACCTCGCGGTTGAGGATCTGGCCTGTGTCGGGATCCTTGTAGTCCTGGTCTTCGATCCAAGCGTCGGCATAGGCGATGTAGCGGTCGAAAAGGTTCTGGCCGTACTCGCTGTAGGATTCCAGATAGGCTTTCTGGATCTCATGGCCGATGAATTCGGCATACCGCGCGGCCAGCTCGGACTTGATGAACTCCAGATAGGCGGCTTCCGTCTCCTTCGGAAACTGTTCGCGCTTGATTGCCTCCTCCAGGATGTACAT
Source organism: Mesorhizobium sp. M7A.F.Ca.AU.001.01.1.1 (assembly GCF_004022735.1). Lineage (NCBI taxonomy): Bacteria > Pseudomonadati > Pseudomonadota > Alphaproteobacteria > Hyphomicrobiales > Phyllobacteriaceae > Mesorhizobium > Mesorhizobium sp. M7A.F.Ca.AU.001.01.1.1. The sequence goes on along the minus strand of NZ_RZPF01000150.1, from coordinate 8,869 downwards.
GAGATGCACGGGGTCGGCGGCCACCTCTTCGGTGTCGTAGTTGAAGGTCTGCGACAGGATCTTGAAGGCAAAGCGCGTGCTGACGCCTGCCATGCCCTCATCTACGCCGGCGGCGTCCCGATATTCCTGAACCGACTTTGCCTTGGGGTCGACTTCCTTGAGGTTCTCGCCATCATAGGCGCGCATCTTGGTGTAGAGCGGCGAATTGTCGTGCTCGGCCAAGCGGGTCGAGACGGTAAACCGGCTGAGGATGTCCAGCACCTCTGGAGCGCAGGGACTGGCGGCCAATTCGCTCTCCCGCAACAGTTTCTCGTAGATCTGCCGCTCTTCGGTTATCCGCAGGCAATACGGCACCTTGACGACGAGGATGCGATCGAGAAAAGCCTCATTGTTCTTGTTGTTCTTGAACTGCAGCCATTCCGACTCGTTGGAATGGGCCACGATGATCCCCTGGTAGGGAAAGGCGCCGAAATTTTCGGTGCCGTTGTAGCTGCCTTCCTGGGTAGCCGTCAGCAGCGGATGCAGGACCTTGATAGGCGCCTTGAACATTTCGACGAATTCAAGCAGGCCCTGGGTGGTCCGGTTCAGTCCACCGCTATAGGAATAGGCGTCCGGATCGGACTGGCTGAAGTTTTCCAATTGCCGGATGTCCACCTTGCCGACCAGGGCCGAGACGTCCTGATTGTTCTCGTCGCCGGGCTCGGTCTTGGCGATGCCGATCTGGCGCAGTCGCGACGGCATCAGCTTGACGACGCTGAACTTGGAAATGTCGCCGGAAAGTTCGTCGAGGCGCTTGGCCGCCCATGGCGAAATGAGCCCATTCAAGCGGCGTCGTGCAATGCCGTATTTATCCTCCAGCAGGTCGCCCATGCGATCGGGATGGAAAAGGCCAAGCGGCGATTCGAAAACCGGGCTGACCTGGTTGCCGACCTTCAGCGTGTAGATCGGGCGCTGTTCCATCAACTTCTTCAGCCGCTCGGCAAGGGAGGATTTGCCGCCGCCCACCGGGCCGAGCAAATAGAGGATTTGCTTGCGCTCCTCGAGCCCCTGGGACGCATAGCGAAAATAGCCGGCGATGCGCTCGATTGTATCCTCCATGCCGTAGAAATCGGCGAAGGAGGGGTACACTTTCAGGGTCCGGTTGGAGAAAATACGGCCGAGCCGCTCATCCTTGCTGGTGTCGACCAGGTTCGGCTCGCCGATCGCCTCGACCATCCGTTCAGGCGCCGAGGCATACATCGACTTGTCCTCGCGGCAGGCAAGGAGATATTGCTGGATGCTGATCTCTTCCTGCGCCGCGTTGGTGTAAATTTCCGAAAAGAGATCGAAGACGTCAGACTGGTTCTCTCGCATGATGCTTTTGCCCTCGGAGCCGCTGTGGCTTCCATTCGGCTCGTCTCGCATTCAACTGCCGGGGGGCACCGTTTGTTCCCTTCATGTGAAGAGGTGGCCGCGATCTTAAGGATTGAGGCTACTCCGCGAGACCAAAGCGCTCGTTGCGGAGCCGTATTCAGCGGGTAGCGGGTGTGTTGCGAACCCCTGACTGGACGGCTGGGGCGGCCGCGTGCAGTCTTGCCTTGCCAGGAGACAATGATGATCGATCGACGAAGCCTGATCATGGCCTCCATGGCGGCGATGCTGCCGTTGGAAGCGTCGGCCGCGTGGAAAACACGCCGGCCCACGCCAGAAACCTTCGACTACGGGCCGGCCAAGCTCGACATCTACGCGCCCGATGGTGCAACCGGCCTGCCGGTCGTGTTTTTCGTTCATGGCGGCACCTGGCAGTTTGGCAAACGCAGTCAGGTGGACGCCAAACCGGCCTTCCTGCTCGCCAACGGCTTCTGCTTCGTCTCCATCGATTACCGCATGCTGCCGCAGGCCAATGTCGCCACCCAGGCTGGTGACGTCGAAAAGGCCTATGCTTACATCAGGGCCAACATCGCCCGGCATGGCGGCGATCCCAACCGCATCGTCGGCATGGGCCATTCGGCCGGCTGCCATCTGGTTGCGCTGACCGGCATGCGCGGCGGATTGCCGGGCATAGCCGCGCTCATCCTCGACGACACCAGGGCCTATGATCTTGCAGCACTTGCCAAGAATGGCGGTATGGTCCGGGCCTATGCCCGCGTCTTTTCCGATCCCGCGCAATGGGCGGCACTTTCGCCGGCCAGCTATGTCGACGGCCGCAAGCACCCGCCGACTTTCATCGCCTATTCGCGGGCATCGGGCCGGAGCGAGGACTCCAGGGCCTTTGCCGAGCGCCTGCGATCGACGGGCACCAAGGTTACGCTGTTCGACGGCAGCGCCTATACGCATATGTCGATCAATCGCGATTTCGGCGAGGAGGGCGACGCGCTGACCGCGGCCGCGCTGGCATTCCTGAAATCGACGGTTGGCTGATCTTTACGGCACTGGATTAGATCAAAAGTAGCGGCAAGACATTGCTGCAGGTGCTCGCGGGTGCAACTGCTCTGCGATCTTGAGCGGGAGGGAATTGCATGAACGGCGCCGATGTCCTGTGTGACGTGCTTCTGGCCAATGATGTGACGGTCTGCTTCGCCAATCCCGGCACCTCCGAAATGCACTTCGTTGCAGCGCTTGACCGCAAGCCGAAAATGCGTTGCGTGCTCGGGCTGTTCGAAGGCGTGGTGACGGGTGCCGCCGATGGCTATGCGCGGATGACCGATCGGCCGGCCGCGACGCTGCTGCATACCGGTCCCGGCCTGGCCAACGGGCTGGCCAACATGCACAATGCCCGGCGTGCCTTCAGCCCGATGATCAACATCGTCGGCGACCACGCCTCTTACCATCTGCCGCTCGATGCCCCACTCACCAGCGATATCGAGAGCCTTGCGGCGCCGATGTCCAACTGGGTCGGCCGCGTCAAGGGTCCGGCCGATGTCGTGCCGGCAGCTGAAGCGGCCTTTCGCGCCTCGCTGACACCACCCGGCGTCGCGACCCTGATCCTGCCGGCGGATGCCGCCTGGGGCGAAGTCGAGGCGGTTTTGCCCGGCAAGGTGACGTTGGCGCCGACGCCGGCCGTCGATATGGACGCGGTACGCAAGATCGCCGCGGCGATCCGTGCCGCTCCGGGCCGGGCCGGCATGATCGTTCGCGGAAAGGCCGCGCGCGCCGATGCGCTCGCCATCGCCGGGCAGATCTCGACGGGCAGCGACGTCCGGCTGTTCGGCGAGGTTCTGATCGCACGGATGCAACGCGGGCGCGGGCGTGTCGCGCCGACCCGCATCCCCTATCCGGTCGATGCGGCGATGGCTGTGCTGAGCGACGTCGATGTTCTGATCCTGGTCGGCGCAAAGGAGCCGGTTGCCTTCTTCGCCTATCCGGGAAAACCGGGACGGCTTGTCCGGGAAGGCTGCGAGGTGCTGACATTGGCCGCCCATGGCGACGATCTGCATGCGGCGCTGGAGGCGCTTCGCGACGAACTTGGCATCAAGCCGTCGCGACACAAGGTGCTGGCGGCCGCTTTTCCCGACGAGGCAACGCCGAACGGCAAGCTGACGGAAGATGCCGTCGCACTTTCGGTGGCGCGCAAACTGCCGGCCGATGCGATCGTCTGCGATGAAGCGGTCACCTCGGCCAGGCGTTTCTTCGCGCTGTCGGCCTTTGCCGCGCCGCACGACTACATGATGGGCACGGGCGGATCGATCGGTGGCGGCATCCCGATGGCGACCGGGGCGGCAATCGCCTGTCCCGACCGCAAGGTGGTCAATCTCGAAGCCGACGGCAGCGGCATGTACACGGTGCAGGGATTGTGGACGCAGGCGCGGGAAAAGCTCGACGTGGTGACGATCGTGTTTTCCAACCGAACCTATGCGATCCTGCATGGCGAGATGAAGAATGTCGGCGTCGGCGCCATCGGCGAGAACGCCAGGCGCATGCTCGACCTCGACCATCCCTCGCTCGACTGGGTATCGCTGGCCAAAGGCATGGGCGTGGAGGCGGCTCGCGCCGATACGTGCGAGCGCTTCGACGCGTTGCTGGACAGTGCGCTGTCACGGCGCGGGCCGTTCCTCATCGAAGCGGTGCTCTGAGCGCGGGGAAGCGACCTACCAGCGGGTCTTTTCGCCGGGAGCCGCGGGTTCGATCGCCAGCGCATGCACGCCGGCCTTCAGTTCGTCGGCAAGCAGTTCGTTGACGGCGCGGTGACGGTCGATGCGGCTCATGCTGGCAAAGGCGGAAGCGACGACGCGGACGCGAAAATGCGTCTCGCCGGTGCCGTCGTAAGTGCCGTGATGGTCGGAGCCGTGATGGTGGTGGCCGGCATGGAGATGGCTCTCGTTGATGATAACCAGCCTGTCCGGCGAAAATGCCTTGTTGAGCTTGTCTTCCATGGTCGCCTGTATGGACATCGCCATCTCCCTTCACCACATATCGTTGGCGTCTCGGCCTGGAAACCGAAAATCGGTTTCGCGAGGGGCCGCCGCCGCGCAACAAAATCCGCCATTCGCCTGCTTTATGCCGCGATTCAGCGGTTAGGGCGATGATCGCGAAAATGTCAATTCTTGTTTCGCATCTGCGAACGCCCCATAAATGGGTAAGATGAAGCCGTACCCCAAATATTTCGAGAAGATTCGCGTCCGTCCCGACAAGGACGCGGAGCTGAAGTCGCACTCGCCGATCTGCCAGTGGGACGGCTGCAAGGAAGCGGGCACCCATCGTGCGCCGGTCGGGCGCATGAAGGAGGGTGAGTATTTCCACTTCTGCTTCGATCATGTGCGCGAGTACAACAAGGGCTTCAACTACTTTTCCGGCGTGCCGGACACCGAGGTCGCGCGCTTCCAGAAGGAAGCCATGACCGGGCACCGGCCGACCTGGAAGATGGGCGCCAACGGGGCCTCGACCCGGTCGTCGCCCGATATGGCCCAGATGCGCTCCGGCCGCGCCGGCTACTATAACCGCATGCGCGACCCGTTCGACCTGTTCAAGGGACCCAAGGATCCGCGCGAGGCGCGCGAGCGCAAGGCCAAGCCGCTTGAGGCCAAGGCGCTGGAAACGCTTGGTCTTGATACAAAGGCGACTGGCAAGGAGATCAAGGCGCGCTATAAGGAACTGGTGAAACTACACCATCCGGATGCGAATGGTGGCGACAGAGGTTCGGAAGACCGGTTCCGCGATGTGCTGCAAGCCTATCGCGTGCTCAAACAGGCGGGCCTGTGCTGAGCGACCATACGGTTCGTGTCGTTTTCCAACTTTCATAAGGTTGGAAAAGGCTTTAAGACCGCCCCCGGACAAAATCGATTGCCGGCGAAATCAGACGTTTCGCCCGTGGAGACGTTGAGAGATATGAACAAGGTCGATCGCGACATCGCCAACCTGCCCGACACGACGGTGTCGGTGAAGGAGAAATTCGGCTTCGAATCCAAGATGGTGGTGCCGGCCTATTCGGTGACATCGGAGCATGTGCCCGACATCGACCCGGACTATCTGTTCGACAAGAACACGACGATGGCGATCCTTGCGGGCTTTGCCTACAACCGCCGCGTCATGGTGTCGGGCTATCACGGTACCGGCAAGTCGACCCATATCGAACAGGTAGCCGCCCGCCTCAACTGGCCCTGCGTGCGCGTCAACCTCGACAGCCATGTCAGCCGTATCGATCTCGTCGGCAAGGACGCGATCGTGGTCAAGGACGGGTTGCAGATCACCGAATTCCGCGACGGCATCCTGCCCTGGGCCTACCAGCACAATGTCGCGCTGTGCTTCGACGAGTATGATGCCGGCCGTCCGGATGTGATGTTCGTCATCCAGCGCGTGCTGGAATCGTCAGGCCGGCTGACGCTGCTCGACCAGAGCCGGGTTATCCGCCCGCATCCGGCCTTCCGGCTGTTTTCGACCGCCAACACGGTCGGCCTGGGCGACACCACCGGCCTCTATCACGGCACCCAGCAGATCAACCAGGCCCAGATGGACCGCTGGTCGATCGTCACCACGCTGAATTATTTGCCGCACGACAATGAAGTCGCCATCGTGCTGGCCAAGGCCAAGCACTATCGCGACGGCAAGGGCAAGGACATCGTCAACAAGATGGTGCGCGTCGCCGACATGACGCGCTCGGCCTTCATCAACGGCGATCTGTCGACCGTGATGAGCCCGCGCACGGTGATCACCTGGGCAGAGAATGCCGAGATATTCGGCAATATCGGCATGGCGTTCCGGCTGACCTTCCTCAACAAGTGCGACGAACTGGAGCGCTCGGTGGTGGCCGAGTTCTACCAGCGCGCCTTCGGCGAGGATCTGCCCGAGAGCGCCGCCAACGTGGTGCTGGGCTAAGACCGCTCCATGGGAACGACCCACCGGACGTTCCTATGGAGTCTTGTATTCCTCTGCTTTGGTCTCAGTCAGGCAGCCATGGCCCAGAACCAACCACTCAAACCTGGGCAGACTTGGACGTATCACGGCGCGACACCAGTATCCTCGCGTGTGATCATAGGCGCTGTCGATTATCTGGAAGGCGAAAGTCAGCCGATCGTATCGATCTCAGTCTCTGACGCGCCGATACCTAATGACGGAAAGCAGCTGCAAACAATCCCTCACCTCCCTGTAGCGGCTGACGTACTGAGAGAAAGTCTGGTTGAACTTGAGGGTGTTCGTCCAATTCCCGACGGGTTTGACCACGGATACAGTCATTGGAGACAGGCATATGACAGTGGGAAAGGCGGCTATTTTACGATCTCGGTCGAAGAGATTATCGGCCTCCTGCGCACTCAGCTTGGCCAGCGGCCAGCGGTACAATAGAGATAGATGATGGCGGGTCCGGGCGACAACACGCGCAACAAGTCGAAGACGGGCTCTGAAGCCGACAGCTTCAAGCGTGCCGTCACCGTCTGCATGCGCGCCATTGCCGGCGACAAGGAACTGGAAGTCGGTTTCGCCAAGGACCGGCCGGCGCTCGCCGGCAGCCGCGCGCGCTTGCCGGAGCTGCCCAAGAAGGCATCGAAGACCGATATCGCGATCACCCGCGGCCTCGGCGATTCCATGGCGCTGAAGCGCGCCTGCCATGATGTGCGCATCCACACCAAGCTGGCGCCGGAAGGCAAGGCGGCCCGCGCCATCTATGACGCGGTCGAGCAGGCCCGCGTCGAGGCGATAGGCTCACGCGCCATGCAGGGCGTCGCCGACAATATCGGCTCGATGCTGGAGGACAAATACGCCAAGGCCAACCTCGTCGACATCAAGGACAAGGCCGACGCGCCGATCGAGGAAGCTCTTGCCCTGATGGTGCGCGAGAAGCTGACCGGCCGTCCGATCCCGAAAAGCGGCGAGCGGCTGGTCGAACTTTGGCGCCCCTGGGTCGAGGAGAAGGCCAAGGCCGACCTCGACGGATTGTCGGCCAAGCTCGGCGACCAGCAGGCGTTCGCCCGGGTCGTGCGCGAGATGCTGGCCTCCATGGAAATGGCCGAGGAACTCGGCGACGACCAGGAGACGGAAGATTCCGAGGACAATGATGACAACCAGCCGCAAGGCGAGGAGCAGAGCGAGGAGGGCGGCGAAGAGGATTCCGGCTCCGAGCAGTCGCAGTCCGAGGATGCCGAAGCTTCCGCCGATGACGAACAGTCGGCCGAGACGGAAGCCTCCGACGCCACCGCCGACGATCTGTCCGACGATGACGACGCCGATGCCGAAACACCCGGCGAAGCGCGCCGCAACGACAATCCCTTCACCAATCTGCCGAAAGAGATCGACTACAAGGTCTTCACCACCGCTTTCGACGAGACGGTCGGCGCCGAGGAGTTGTGCGAAGAAGAAGAGCTCGACCGGCTGCGCGCCTTCCTCGACAAGCAGCTCGCCAACCTGTCCGGCGTCGTCGGGCGGCTGGCCAACCGCCTGCAGCGCCGGCTGATGGCGCAGCAGAACCGCTCCTGGGACTTCGACCTGGAAGAGGGCTATCTCGACCCGGCACGGCTGGTGCGGGTCGTCATCGATCCGATGCAGCCGCTGTCGTTCAAGCAGGAGCGCGACACCAAGTTCCGCGACACGGTGGTGACGCTGGTGCTCGACAATTCCGGCTCGATGCGCGGCCGGCCGATCACGGTCGCCGCCACCTGCGCCGACATATTGGCGCGCACGCTGGAGCGCTGCGGCGTCTCGGTCGAGATCCTCGGCTTCACCACGCGGGCGTGGAAGGGCGGGCAGGCGCGCGAGAAATGGCTGAAGGACGGCAAGCCGCCGAATCCTGGCCGGCTCAACGATCTGCGCCACATCATCTACAAATCGGCCGACCATCCGTGGCGGCGGGCACGGCGCAATCTCGGCCTGATGATGCGCGAAGGCCTGCTCAAGGAAAATATCGACGGCGAGGCGCTGCTGTGGGCGCATAACCGGCTGATCGCCCGGCCCGAGCAGCGCAAGATCCTGATGATGATCTCGGACGGCGCGCCGGTCGACGATTCGACGCTGTCGGTCAATCCGGGCAATTATCTCGAACGCCATCTGCGCGCCGTCATCGAGCTGATCGAGACGCGTTCGCCTGTGGAACTCTTGGCCATCGGCATCGGCCACGATGTCACGCGCTACTACCGCCGCGCCGTCACCATCGTCGATGCCGAGGAGCTGGCTGGCGCCATGACCGAGCAGCTGGCTTCGCTGTTTGCCGAGGAAAGCGCGAAGGATACGCGGCGCGGCGGTGGTATGCGGCGCGCCGGATGATCTCCAGGCGCGGCGGCTTTCAGCAGACGCTTTTCGCCGCCATCGCCCTGCTTTCCGGTGTGGCTTCGGCGGCAGCCGGTTCGCCCGACTCTGGTTCTGTCGAACCGGTCGAAATCTCGGCCCGCCCGATCACCGAATTTCACATTGGCCGTGCCGACAAGCAATTCGGCCCTTTCGAATTCGTCGGCGGGCTGGAGATGAC
>NZ_RZPF01000014.1:0-21854 GCF_004022735.1 Mesorhizobium sp. M7A.F.Ca.AU.001.01.1.1 | reverse complement strand
CTGGACCACGGCAACATCGGGCTTCAGCCTGTCGCCGGCATAACCCGCCGCTTCCCAGGGAAACCAGGCCCGCACCACCGGATAGCCGGGATAGCTGTCGACAACCGCCGGCTGCCGCAACAGCTTCATCTTGGCGCGTGCCTTGAAGCCGAAGACACCGTCACCGAACAGGGCGGCGAGCACAGCCGCTTCATGACCGTGCTCGATCAACTGTTCGGCCAGATGATGCGTGCTCGACTGAACGCCGCCACTGAACTCGGGCGGGTAGCCGTTGCCGCCTGCAAAGAGAACTTTCATGATCGGGCTCCTTGTCGCATCTCGTATTCCTTGCTCGGAGACAACAGGCAAAGGCCGCCGCCTCGCTTTCGACGTCAGGCAAGTTTCGGCGGCTCCAGATTGGCGAAGGGATTGGTACAGGATTGCCAGCCGGTAAACCGGATCGGGTCGTTGGGCGAACTGCGCCAGGCGTAGTCCGTCAGCATATGGAATTCGGCGACGACCCAGCGGTCGAAATGCAGCAGATCTTCCCGCTTCCGCCGGGGCAGCAAGCGACGCGCGGCGCCCAGTTTGAGCTCCTCCACCAGGGTGACGGCATCACTCAGTTTTTCGCTTGGGAAATTCCATGGATTCCTGTCGCGGAACGCCAGCACGAACTGCTGCAGATGCTCGATGCGGATGTTCAACTTGCCAAGATATTTTTCCAGCGTGACGCGCACCAGATCCTCGTCCGAGAAGGAGGAAACGGTGGCGTAGGCGACCCCCGTCGAAACCACTCCGCCAGCCAAGACGGCCAGGGCCGAGCGTCTGGAAATCTCGATCATGCGATACCTCCTTTCACGCGATCCGGCTCGCCGCCCGCAAGGACAGCGCTGCCGCGGTCAGGCTCGGGTTGGCGCAGGAGCAGCTCGGATAGGTGCTGGTGCCGACGACGACCAGGTTTCTGAGCTGATGGTGGATCATGCCGCTGTCGACCACAGAATCGGCCGGGCCGGTGCCCATCCTCAGCGTGCCCTGGACGTGCGATTCGGTCGGCCGAATGCCGCGGTCGAAGAGCTTTTCGACCGGCAGCGGCGCCAGAAGGTCAGGCAATTTCTCCAGAGCGCGCGCCATGCCCTTCACCGCGTAGTCCGATGGCGCCTTGAAGCTGACGAAGGCATTGTCATCCGCGTCAAGCGTGACGTAGTTCTCGGGGTCGAGCAGGTTCTCGGTGACCACGACCAACGGCAGCGCCTGGCGTAGCCGCCCCTTTTCGGCACGCATTCCGTGCTGCCAGCGGTTCTCGAAATAGACCAGTGCCGCCGCATGCTCCGATCGGTGAGGACCATCATAGAGGCCGAAATTCAGGCCGGTTGTGATGGTGCTGCCGTCGAAATTGTCGACACCGTCGAGATAGACCTCGAAATTCCAGCCGTAGGATTCATGCAGGCCGCTGCCGACAAATTCGCCGCCCAGGCCGGATCGCAGCATGATCGCCGCACTCTGGATGGCATTGGCGCCGAGAATGAAGAGATCGCCGCTGACCTGGTATTCCTTGCCGTCATGGCTGAACGTGACCGAACGGACAGCACCGCCGACGTGATCGAGCCGGCGCACTTCCGCACCGAGGCAGACCGAGATGTCGGGATGCTCGAAGACGTGCATCAACCCGTTGTTGACGGTGAATTTGGCGTCGACCGGGCACAGCCAGCAACGCAGATTGGCACAGCACGAGCTGCGCTGCGCGGTCGGCACGCGAGCCCGCGCGGTTGGCATGACGAAGTGCTGGTCGGGCTGCGCCGCCTTCATCATCCTGTCCGGTGTCGACATGCGATGCGGCGGTTGCGGAAACGGCTTCGAGCGGGGCAGCATCGCCGCCATGTCGGGGTCGCCGGAGATCGACATGATGTCTTCCGCGTCGCAGTAGAACGGCTCGACGTCGTCATAACTGATCGGCCAGTCATTACCGATGCCGTAGGTGCTTTTCAGCCGGAAATCATTGGGATGAAATCTTGGCGTCTGCGCGAACCAGCAGTTCGTCCCGCCACCCAGTCCGATCGTGTAGTTCCACGGCTTGTCGGAATTGGTCTTGTAGGTCGTCTCGTCTTCGATGTCGGTGTTGACGTTCTGTTCGAGCTGCCATTCATGGGTGTTGTGGCGTCCCCACTCCAGCACCAGAATGCGCGCCTTTCGGCGCCTGGCGAACTCATGCAGGAAGAAGGCCGAACCGAAGCCGGAACCGATCGCGACGAGATCGAAATGATCCTTGGTGATTTGCTCCGGCTTTACGTCCAGCACCATCAGCTACAACTCCACACAGAAATACGCGCTCAACCCCAGCGTCCGCAGGCCGTGTGCGGACCGGTCTTGCATCCGTCTGACAGGGCCCGGTCTCATGCCGCCATTCTGCCGATCGAGTGATATTCGATGCCATGGCGGGCGATGACCTTGGGGTCATAGAGGTTGCGGCCGTCGAAGATGACCGGCGTGGTCAGCGCGTCCTTCACCGCGTCGAAGGACGGCGCGCGAAAGCTCTTCCATTCTGTGGCGATCAGCAGCGCATCGGCGCCGCGCAGCGCCGCCTCCTTGGTGCCGCACAGAAGCAGGTCGTCGCGCAGCCCGTAGATGGCCTGGCATTCCTGCATCGCCTCGGGATCATAGGCCTGCACATTGGCGCCGGCCTTCCAGAGCGCCTCCATCAGGACGCGCGCCGGCGCCTCACGCATGTCGTCGGTGTTGGGCTTGAAGGCCAGACCCCAGAGCGCAAAGGTCCTGCCTTTGAGGTTGCCCTTGAAATAGCGGTCCACCTTGTCGAAGAGAACCGATTTCTGTGCGTTGTTGCGCTCCTCAACGGCGCGCAGCAGCTTGGCGTCGAACTTGACGCCTTCGGCGGTCTTGATCAGCGCCCGCACATCCTTCGGGAAGCACGAGCCGCCATAGCCGAGGCCCGGATAGATGAAATGGTAGCCGATGCGCGGATCGCTGCCGATGCCCTTGCGGACCTCCTCGATGTCGGCGCCGAGTTGTTCGGCCAGATTGGCCATCTCGTTCATGAAGCTGATCTTGGTCGCCAGCATGCAGTTGGCGGCATATTTGGTGAATTCTGCGCTGCGCACGTCCATCACGATCATCTTCTCGTGGTTGCGATTGAACGGCGCGTAGAGTTCGCGCATCACAGCCTCGGTGTCCTCGCTGTCGGTGCCGACGATGATGCGGTCCGGCTTCATGCAGTCGGCAACCGCGGACCCTTCCTTGAGGAATTCCGGATTTGAAGCGACATCGAAAGCCAGGTCCTCGCGGCCTCTTTTCTTCAGCGTGTCGGCGATCCTGGCCTTCACCTTTTCGCAGGTGCCGACCGGCACCGTCGACTTGCCGACGACGATCTTGGGTTTGTCCATTTCGCGGCCGATGGTCTCGGCGACTGCCAGCACATATTTGAGGTCGGCCGAGCCGTCCTCGCCCGGCGGCGTGCCGACCGCGATCATCTGGATCTCGCCGTGCCTGACAGCGGCGGCGGCATCCGTTGTGAACTTGATGCGGCCGGCGGCATGGTTCTCCTTGACGAGGTTTTCCAAACCGGGTTCGAAAATGGGAACCAGGCCCTGGTTGAGCCGCTCGACCTTGGCGGCGTCGATGTCGACGCACACCACCTGGTGCCCGACTTCGGCAAGCACCGCCGCCTGCACGAGGCCGACATAGCCAATTCCAAACACCGTCAAATTCATTCGGTTTCATTCCCATGCAAGGCAGCGGACCGTTTTCGGCCCCGCCGGTTCAAATCGACTTTCCCAACTACTTTACACTGCATGCCAGCGATTCCGGAAATTGACAGGGTTCGCCGAGCGCCGTGAAGGCGACCCGCTCGACCTGCAGGGAAAGCTTGCGGCCCGGATCCGCGAACGCTCCCATCCAGCCCTTCATCGTATCGCTGCCCCAAAAGCTGAAGAATATCTTCTGTGCATGGCTGGGCAGCTTCGCCGGGTCGGTAATCGTGTTCACCAGTTGGCCGTTGACGTACCATCGCAAGCTGTCCTTCTGCCAGACGAAGGCGTAGTCGTTGAAGGCCTTCTCCGTGCCGCCCGGTACGTCGACCAGTTTCTCGTTCTTGCCCTTGCCCGCGATATAGGCGTTGACCTGCACCTTGGAGGTGTCCTTGGTCAGGACCTCGAAGTCGATCTCGTCCCAGGGCTGCTTGTCGCTTGGACCGATATAGGTGAAGAACGCGGCGTTGAGGCCGGAGCCGGTATCGGTCTTCAGCCGTGCCTCATAGGTGCCATAGCCGAAGCGCTGCTTGGTCTGGATCTCGCCGCAGACGTAGTCGCGATCCTTCAGCGTCTGCTTTTCGAAGCCGAGCGACAGCACACCATTCGACAGTTCGACCATATTTTTCGACCAGGTGCAATTCTGATGGCTGCCGTTGTTCCAGCCGTCGGAAACATACCAGCGCGTGCGGTCGAAGCTTTTGAAATCATCGACAAAGGACGGCGATGTCGGAATGTCCTGGGCATGGGAAGGGGTTGCCAGGAAACCGCCAAGAGCAGCCAGCAGCAACGCACCGAGCGACCCCAGCCGCCGGGCGGCTTGTCCGGTCCGATATGCGAGAGGCGGTGCGTCAATTGCCGTCGTAGGTTTCGGATTCCAATTCATACCAAACTCACCTTTGCGCTGTGTGTCCCCAACCCAAAGTCGACGTTCGAACCGCTCCTGCACGGGCCAACCTTGACCTTCCTTGTGACCCTCTCGATTGCTTCTGCTTCCCGCCTTGCATCAAATCTGTTGCAACAGTTCCGAGCCTTCACGTTCAACCTCTGCCGGCGCCTGCCGGCCAGGCGAATTCCGCCGCGGCGGCCGAGGAGGCATCCTCGTCAAAGACCGTATCCAGCGAATGACGGAGCTCTTTCATCATGCCGTCCTGGCGCGACAGCGCCGCGATGCGGCGCTCGCAATTCAGGATCGACTGTGTCAGTGCGCTGACTTCCGAAGACCGCTTGTCGGAAGCAGAGCCGTTTTCCATCGCTTCGACCAGAAAGGCGGCGTTGGTCGACGTCGTCCGGTAGCGATTCTCAAGCCCGGTTCTCTCGGCCTCGATCTCGGCCGCAATCTGCTCGAACAGCTTTGCCAGACGATCAAGACGTGAAACATCGGCCTGACGGTCGCGGGCCGGATCCCTTGATCTGAAACCGAATATCGAGGCCATGAACTCAGGTTCCCGTCATCGCCGGCTTGTGGGCCGGGCTTCTGGCCGATCCCCGCAGCCGGGGCTCAAAAACTCGTGTTGCGTTGTCGTGCTCCTTTTGAGGGAGAGACATCAGACCAATCCGATCGGGGGCCAAGTTCGGCTGGTCGTCCACTATGCTGCACCGCAACATAGACTGCCATCGTCGGAGCCGCGAGGCAACCACCCAATTCGTAAACTCATAAATCCGACCGAAATGGTTTGCGTGATGACATGCCGCGAGTGGACAAATCGCTGCATCGGGACCGCTCTCAGCGTTCCTTGCCCGTGCTGGTTCCGGCCATCAGAAAGCGCAGCGGCGGCACAGGCTTTTGGCTGGACACAAGGCCGACACGACGAAACAGCGCCTCGAGCTTGTCGGAAGCCACGCCCTGGACGATGGGGACGAGGTTGGACAGGCTGGCGAAGGCGTAAGCCGCAGCCGAGCCCAGCCCCCGCTCGGCCTTGACGTCAAGGAAATTACGCAGCCGATATTTGTCGCGCACGTGCCGTTCATGCCGCCGCAGCACCGCCTTCGAGCCTTCCGGCAGGCTGTCGATCGCCAGCAGCGCCAGATCCGCATCGGCCAAACGCTTCAAGTCCTGGGTCTTGTGGCGGCCGCTCAGGGAATCGGCGCGGACGATGGCGCCGTAGCCGCAGGAGCGAATGACCTTGAACCGCGCCCCGCATGCGACCGCGCGGGCGTAGAGTTCATAGTCCTCGCCCAGCCGCAGGCTCTCGTCGTAGCTCAACCCATGGCGGTCGAGGAAGGCACGGCTGATCACCGGCTTCAAAAAGCCCAGTTCGCCCCTCTGCACGCGGCGCCTGGAGATGTTGCCTTCGACGAAACGCTCGAAATCGAGGAATTCCGGATCGGCGGCAAATTGCGGCGCGACGATTTTCGTCGCGTCGCCTGTCGCATCATCCCTGATCAGCATGATGTTGTCGGCGGCGAAATCCCAATCGGCGCCGGCAAACAGGTTGCGAAACCGGCCTTCGAGGAAGAAATCGTCGGCATCGAGAATGCTGATGAACGGCGATTTCGAGCCGGCGATGGCTGCGTTGCGGGCAAAGGAGGGGCCGCGATTGACATCGAGGCGCATCACGGAGAGCCGCCCGCTGCCATCATCGGCGGATCGTGCGACACCGGCGGTGTCGTCGGTGGAGGCATCGTCGACGACCACGACCTCCGCCACTTCCGGTTCGCGCAATGCGGATGCGATGGCGACGGCGATTGTCGCTGCGGCGTTTTTTGCCGCGATGATCACGCAGACCTCGGATTTCGTCATCGACATGGATTTGCCTCTCGTACAGGTAATATCGATTTGCCCTCGCCCCGTACTCGTTCGATGCACTACAGAATTGCCATCAGCATCCAATTTACCCTCAGCGACTCGCCGGCCGCTCGAAGATGCGGCGGCTGATATCGGCGGACGCCGCCCAGCCTGCTTCGGCCAGATAGCGGACCGGCGCGCGGCCGCACAGTTCCCAAAGCACCGTTCGCCGCTGCGGCCACCGCAGCGACGGCAGCCACGGCGCGATGACCATGCTGAGCAGATCCTCATTGCCGATGCGCGGCAGGATCCTGGTCGCGCGCTGCGACAGCAGCGTGCCGGCACCGCCGAGTAGCACGTCGGCGGCGCGCAGGCCAAGCAGCAGCGTGTCGTCCAGACCTTGCGCGGTAGCGGCATCGAGCAAACGCTGCTGATCCGCCTCGTCGAGGCGGCCGGCGCTGGCGCCGATATCACAGACGTATCCGGCGCAGGGTTCCCGGTTGAAAAGTGCCTTGGCGACGCTGATGCAGGACAAAAGCAATGTATCGGCCACCGAGGTGAACGGCACCGTCGCACCGGCGATTTCGACCTGTCGCTTGCGCCGCAGGAACCCGTCCGCGTCGCGCGGGCTTGGCGAGCCGGGCTGCTGGAGGCGGTAGTGGAGATCGACGGTGGACGACCTCGGCCCGTCGTCCCGGGTCATGTGCTGTTCGCCGAGGAAGCGGACCCACCAGACGGAGCTCGACTTGCCTGATACCTCATAGCCGATCTTGCGAAGCGCATCACGCGCCCTGAAAAATCCGAGCGGCGAAACCAGGATGTCGACATCGCCCGAGGGCTTCATAAAATGGTCGTCGTAGAGAAGTTGCTGCTGGAACGGACCCTTCAGAAAAACGAAATCGATCTCGCTGGCGCGCAGCACGTCCTGGATCGCCATCGAATCCATGATGCAGGACGCGTTCATCGAAACCGTTTTCCTGCGGTAGGTGTCGAGCCATTGGAAAAGCTTAGTTGGCCTCTGAAGCGCGGGTGCGCGCGAAAGCGCCTTGAGGACAAAGACGGCGACCTTGTTCAGCCTGGCAATCTCGGCAATTTTTTCACCGTCAAGATGGCGCATCGAAACGTCGCCCGCGCCCGGGCCGGCGAAAAACAATCGCAGGCAAGCCTGCACATAGGCCACCTCGCCGGCACAGCCGGCGGCGCGCAATCGTTCGTATGAGCCATCCGGCAAGGCCATTTAGCGCACAGTCTCCCAAGAAAGCGTTTCGCGCCGACACTTATGCTGCAAGTGCGAAGCAAGCATCACCAAAAACCTCGATGCCGTAAAGCCTTTCCTTCTGCAGTGCGAATTTTTGCCACCAAAGCGTCTATCGAGGTGGCATCGGAAAGCAGTGAAAACCGCGGTTGAAATGTCCCTTGCCACGTCCGCTTAGGCAATCTCCGGACGATTTCTCAAATGGAAATTCTTTTCATTAGAGAGGCCTAAATATAGGCACAACGCAAACGGCTTATGCAAGCAAAATCAAATGCTTAAAGAATCAGCACAGGCGCGATCGTCGTGCACAAGGAATCGGCTAAAAAATGACAAGTTTTAGGCATGCCGCTCATGTGACGACGCCAGCAACCGTAATTGATTAACAGAAAGTAAAACAGTCTTGACTCATAAATGCTGCCGTGCAGCTATTGCATTGCAGCATAAAAGTGCTGACGGCACTCGACAGGCCGTTTCCAGTCCTAAATCGGAGAGTAAAATGGAACAGAATGTTGAAAAGCATGAATATGAAACGCCAAGCCTGACGGTCCATGGTTCGATTGAGACCATCACCCAGGGCGGCGGCGGCAGCACGGCGATCGACGCATCGTTCCCCGCGCATACGCCGATTGGCGACCTGACGTTCTCCTGAGACCTACAGCCGATTCCAGAGTGACATGTTGGGACTCTGGATTCAAAAGCAGACGTAAGAGGGGTCGGGGGGCCAGCCTCCCGATTTCTCCTGCGCCGCCTGGAGATGTCGCAGCGTTTTGTCAGCGAGGTTTGGGGATGAACGGGGAGCTATCCGACCGTGATCTGGGCGACCACGATAGCGTGTGCGCGACCAAGGATGCCGTGGCTTGCGAGTTCGGCGATGGCTTGGCGCTGCTCAATCTCAAATCCAATGTCTACTACAGCCTGAATGGCGTCGGCGCCTTCATCTGGGATTTAATCCAGGAACCCCGGTCGATCGGCGACATCCGCAGCGCCGTGCTTGCGCGCTACAATGTCGACCCGGTGCGCTGCCAGGCCGATGTCGACGCATTGCTGAAGGGCCTGGCCGATAATGGGCTTGCGAGACGGCATCATGAGGCACTTGTCTAAGCCGGTCCAGCACAAGTCCCTGGTTTCACGGGCCCTGGTTTCGCCGGCCTTGTCTTCGCGGGCCACGGCTTTACGGCAGGAACCGGCGAGAGAAACAAACGTCAAGCAGACGAAGCGCGGGGGAAGCCGGCGCGGGCTGGTCAGGATTTTCTCCCTGACTGGCTCGGAAATGATCTTCCTTGGCCATTGCCTGCTGGTGGTGGCGACAGTTCGGCTGGGGCTGACGCTGTTGTCCTACAATCGTGTACGCAGCCTGGTGACGCGCCTCGACGCGCGGCAGTGCGCCTCAATGGGCGAACTGCGGCGCGTCGCCTGGGGCGTTGCCGCCGCGGCCCGTTTCGTCCCTTACGCCACGTGCCTGACCCAGGCGCTCTCCGGCCAGTATATTCTCGCCCGCCAAGGCAATGAATCGACGGTACGCATCGGCATCGAACGTGGCACAGGCGAGCAGTTGAAAGCACATGCCTGGCTGGTCAGCGACAACCATATCGTGCTTGGCGGATCGATCGACGGCTTCGCCCATCTCGTCGACCACGGCAGCCGATGAGCGGCGTCGCCGGAATCCTGTTGCGCGGAGCAAACGCACCGGCGGTCGCGGCGGCCGACATTCAGCAAATGCTGGCGCGCATGCGCCATCGTGGTCCTGACGGCAGTTCTTGGTGGCTGGACACCAGCATCGCCCTTGGCCACGCCTGGCTCAACACATCGGATGAAGTCGGTCCGGGCCCTTTGACGATGGCTGGGGGCCGGCTCGCCATCACCGCCGATTGCCGGCTGGACAACCGTGACGAGTTGCTGGCCAGGCTCGGTATCCGCGACCAGTCGGTAGCCGACGCGATCGTGCTGATGCGGGCCTACCTGCGCTGGGGCGAAGCCTGCCCGGAGCATCTGCAAGGCGATTTCGCCTTCGCCATCTGGGATGACGAGCGGCAATCGCTGTTTTGCGCGCGCGATCATTTTGGCGTCAAGCCGTTCTACTACCACGCGGCGGACCGGCGTTTTGCCTTTGCGTCGGAGATCGGTCCGATCCTGGGCGTCGAGGGTATCCGCGCACGTGTCAGCGAGCGCCAGATCTCCGGCTTCCTGGCCGGGCTTCCCGACGACCCGCAGTCGACCCCCTACAGCGATATATTCAGCCTGCCGGCCCGCCACAGCCTAACCGTCACCGCGCAACAAGTGATGCTGCGCCGATACTGGCAGATCGAGCCGTCGGCGCGGCCCTTGCGGTCGGATGCATCGGAGGAATTCGCCCATCTGTTCTCGCAATCGGTGCGCAACCGCATGCGAGGGACCTCGGCGGTCGGGGCAATGCTGAGCGGCGGCCTCGATTCCTCGTCTATCGCCTGTGTCGCCGGCCTGCAGAATGCCGCCGCGCGCAAGCCGAGGCTGCCAACCTTCTCGCTGATTTTCGAGAAGGGCTCGCCGATGGACGAGCGGCCCTTCATCGATGCCGTTCTCGACCAGCAGAAGGTCGACGCGACGCTGATCCCGGTTGGCAACTATGCCCCATTTGCCGAATTCGAGCGCGTGCTGGAAGAACAGGAAGGAACGTTCCTGGCGCCGGGCCTGACGCTCACCCGCGGCATCTACCGGACTGCCGGCGCCAAGGGCATCAAGGTGCTGCTGGACGGCCATGGTGGCGACGAGGTCGTTTCACAAGGCCACGGCCACCTGCACGAGCTTGCGAATGGCGGCCGATGGATGGATCTGTGGCGCGAGGTCCGCAGCGCCTCCAACACCTATGGCGACAGCACGCTTGGCCTTTATCTCCAGTTCCTGACCCTCTACGGGCCGGCCTGGCGCATCGCCAGGCTGAGGCATATGGCCAACCGTGCCCTGAACAAGATCCGCAAGCCCGCGCAAGTGTCGCGCGCACGAAGCTGGCGCGACCTGATCAATCCGGACCTGGCCAAGCGCACCGAGCTTGTCGACCGGTTTCACCGGGCCGGCTACATGCCGCCCGGCGTCCAGGCCAGCGATGCCTTGAGCCATCGCTGGATCCTGTCGAACGGCTATGTCCCGCATGCTTTCGAGGTTCTCGACAAGGCCGCCGCCAATTTCGGGGTCGAGCCGCGCTACCCCTTCTGGGACAAGCCGCTGGTCGAGTTCTGCCTGGCGCTGCCGGGCGAGGAGAAGCTGAGCCACGGTTTTGGCCGCTATGTGCTGCGCCGCGCCATGCAAGGCGTATTGCCGGAGGCGGTGCAGTGGCGGCGCGACAAGATCGACTTCACTGCCAATCTCCTCAATGGCATGCTGCGCAACCATCGCGACCTCCTGGAACAGCTGCTGGTCTCGGATGCGAACCGCATCGCGCCTTACGTCAATCTGCCTCAAGTGAGTGCTGCCTATGCGCGGCTGCTGCGCCAGCCCGATCAGGCAGCCCCCCTGGATGTCCAGTATGTCTGGCGCTCGGCCTCGCTGTCGCTCTGGCTGCGGCAGCTCAAGCATGGCGGGAGCCCCGCATGATGCCGCGCAACGAGCCGCTCGCTCTATGCAATGATGATGCCTTTTCGCATGGCCGGGCCAAGCGAGAACGCCGCTTCTACCGGGCCTACGGCCTGACCATCGCGTCGGAGGTGACGTTGCCCGAACTGCAGCCGGCGACGCCGGGGGCGGCGGATGTCGTGATTGCCGTCGGCGCGATCGACCTGCCAAAGCCCTCGCCCGAAGCCGCGACCGACTTTCGCTTCGAGCCGGACCGGCAATATCTGGCGTGGCATGCCGTGGGCGCGTTCCTGATCACCGATTCCAGCCGTATCGACATCGAACCGGCGCCCGGCGTCGACGACGCGCTGCTCGCGTTTCCGCTGCTTGGTCCGGTCATGGCGCTGCTCTTGCACCGGCGCGGCCTGCTTGTCCTGCATGCCAGTGCCATCGCCGCCGCCGGCACGAGCGCCATCTTCATGGGTGACAAGGGAGCCGGCAAGTCGACGACCGCAAGTGCGATGATCCGGGCCGGGCATCGACTGCTTACCGATGACGTGGTGGCGCTGGACCTCGCCAATCCGAGTGAGCCAATGACCGTTCCGGGCTTTCCGCAGATCAAGCTGGCGGCCGACGCCGCGGCGGCGATCTCGCTTGGGGAAGCGGAAGTGCGGCCGCAAGTGCATGCGGCGATCGACAAGATGCAGCATCGCCTGAACGGTGGCTTTTCGGGCGACGAGGTGCCGGCGACCAGGATCTATATCCTCGAGCGCGGCGAAAGGGCTGACATCACGCCCTTGCCCGCCATTGCCGCCCTGCCGGCCATCATCAAATTCTCCTATGTGACGCGCTTCGGCCGCGCGGCCCTGCCCGGCGACTTCGCGACGGCGCATCTTCGGCAATGTTCATGGATTGCCAACCATATCGGCGTGTACCGGCTGGAAGTCCCGACGGGCCTGGACAGGATCGGCGAAGCCGTGGAACTGATCGAAAAGGATCTGTCGGCTGGCAGCCGGCGGTTGTGAGCGCAACCATGTCGAAGCCCCCAATCCTTCGCCTGTCGCTGTTTCGAGAAATTGCCGCCTTCGGCGCCACCATTGCCCGGATCGGCGGCCGGCGAACGTGGACGGCGCTGTTCTTCCTCATCCTCGGCAGCCTGACCGAGGGCATTTCGATCCTGCTGCTCGTCCCGCTGCTGCATCTGGTCGGACGTGCCGACCAGGATTTCGCTGTTCGGCTGCCCAACGATGATTTCGTGCGCTGGCTGGTGCCTGATGGCACGCTGCAACTGACGACCGTGCTTTGCGCGCTGGTCGGGCTTGTTGCGGCGCAGGCGGCGTTCAATCGCTTCAAGTCGGTCTACATGGCCAAATTGCTGTTCGATTTCATCAATCGCGTTCGCATGAACCTGTTCGAAAGCATCGGCAAGGCGCGCTGGGGCGTTTTTACACGCATGCGCAGTTCCGATCTCGATCATGCCCTGACCGGCGACATCGACCGCGTCCAGGGCGCGGCTTTCTCACTGCTGATGCTGGTGCAAATCGCCGTTCTTCTGGCCGGCTATCTCCTGGTTTCCGTGTTTATCTCGCCGGTCATGACGCTGTTTGCCGTGGTCGTCGGCATCCTGATGTTCGTGGCGCTGCGGCCCTTCCGGGCACGGGCCACTGCCTTCGGCCGTGTGCTGACCGCCAATCGCCAGGACCAGTACCGGACGGTCTCGGAATTTCTCGGCGGCATCAAGGTGGCCAAGAGCCTGAACGTCGAGGACAGCTATTTCGCGCAGCTGCGGTCGACGCTTGAGAGGATGAAGGCCGACAACATCGACTATGTGCGCAACAGCACCATCGGCACTGCTGTATTCCAGGTGGCGAGCGTCGTGGGCCTGAGCCTGTTCATCTATGTGGCTTTGGTCCGCTTCAATCTGTCGCTGGCCGAGATCGTCGTCCTGCTCCTGGTCTTCATGCGTATCGCGCCGCGCTTCATGGACATGCAGACGCAGGCCCAGCAAGTGCTGATCAACCTGCCCGCCTTTACGGCAATGCGCAGCCTGCAGGCACGTTTCGACGCCGAACGCGAGCCCGGCCATACCGAGTTCGCCGACGCCGGGACACTCTCCCTCAATAAGGGATTGAATATTCGCGGCGTGTCCTTCGCCTACGGAGATGCTGTCGACAAGGCGGTGGTGAGCGGCATCACCTTCGGCCTGCCGGCCGGCAAGGTCACCGCCCTGATCGGCCCGTCCGGATCGGGCAAGAGCACGATCGCCGACATGCTGCTTGGCCTGCTGGAGCCCACCACCGGCAAGATGCTTGTCGATGGCGTCGAGATCGATGCCAGCAATCGCCGTCGCTGGCGCGACCAGGTGGCCTATGTGCCGCAGGACGTGTTCCTCCTGCACGACACGATCGCGGCGAACCTGCGCCTCGCCGCGCCACGGGCCAGCGATGGCGATCTGTGGGCCGCGCTGCGTCAGGCGCACGCCGGCGAGTTTGTCGAACGGCTCGACCTCAGGCTCGAGACGGTGGTCGGCGATCGCGGCGTGCGGCTCTCGGGCGGCGAACGCCAGCGCATCGCGCTCGCGCGCGCGCTGCTGCGCAAGCCGTCGCTGCTCATTCTCGACGAGGCGACCAGCGCGCTCGACTGGCAGAACCAGTCGCTGATCGCCAGGTCGATCGATGGATTACGCGGTACGATGACGATCCTGACCATCGCGCACCGGCCGTCGATGATCGCCTTCGCCGACTGGGTGGTGGCGATGGAAAACGGCCGTATCGTCGAGGTCGGCCAATATCAGCGGCTGAAGGAAAAAACCGGCAGCCGGTTGTCGAGGATGCTGTTGGGGGAACAGTCGGAGAGCGAACCCGCTGATGTGGCGTGAGCCGGCGACCAAGACGCGTCGCGCCGAGACGGATTCACGCGGCGCTTTGGTCCCTTTGTCTCGAAGGATGTCGTTGCCGCCAAACCGGCCACGTTTGAGCAGTCTGCATCAATGCAGGCCGCGCCTGGCACCGCCCAGCTTCTCGCTTTCGGCGACCTCGGGTGCGTTCAGTTTGCGCTCGGCGTCACGAGCTATGTCGGCAGGCGTCGGCGCGCTCCTGGCGATCATGGTGTAGATGAGCACGAAATAGCCAGCCTGAATGGTCACGGCGCAGATGATGACACGCACCAATATCGTGCCTATCGACGCACCGCCCAGCCAGGACCAGCCGACGACGATCGCCAGAGCGAAAATCATCCCGAGGATGAATTTTGGAAGTGCCATACCCAACAGCCCATA
This sequence comes from Mesorhizobium sp. M7A.F.Ca.AU.001.01.1.1, assembly GCF_004022735.1. Lineage (NCBI taxonomy): Bacteria > Pseudomonadati > Pseudomonadota > Alphaproteobacteria > Hyphomicrobiales > Phyllobacteriaceae > Mesorhizobium > Mesorhizobium sp. M7A.F.Ca.AU.001.01.1.1. The sequence goes on along the minus strand of NZ_RZPF01000014.1, from coordinate 7,332 downwards.
AACCGGCTCGGGTATTATCGCGATTGCCCCACCCGAGCGCCGTCCCTTGTCATGTGGGCTTGTTAAGGTCGCCCACTCTCGACCGGTTGCTTCCGGCCTTTTCCACCTGTCGTCACCGTGACAGGTATAATTTGCAATTCTATTAAGGCGAGCAATAGGCGGCAAGGGCAACTTCGGTTATTTTTGATCGAGCTTTTGCGATCGACTCTGCCATGTTGCAATGCACGCAACGGGAGCTAGGCCGATATCCTCTCGTCGATATTTTTCAGTAAAATGGCCAATATTAAGTAGTATTTTATATGGTTTTGACCAAGCATCACGGCATGATGAAGCACTAGTTTGTACCTCGCCTTGGCAAATAGGTAGGTCCGCCTAAAAACCGCCCCACAAAGGCCTCTATTTTTTCGGCTGTGCCCATTTATTGTCACAAATGTGCTAAATATGCCGAAATTTGTGCATGGCAAGCTTATTATTTAGTCATTTCATGACGTGACTATTTCAACGGGGTGGTAAATTGTGTGTTGCGCTGCAACATTTTTTTGGTATCGTGTGGTGAACCATTCGTTCAACGCATGGAGTTTACGGCATGAGGGACGTTGCCAAGTCAGCCACCGCGAGCTTTTCGCAGGCTGACATCGATTTTCCGCCGCCGATCGGCGGCCTGCTCAAACGCAGCTTCGATATCACCGGTTCACTGATTGGCTTGATCGCCCTCAGCCCGCTATTTGTCATGATAGCGCTGCTCGTCAAGTTTTCCGACGGTGGCTCGATTTTCTACGGCCACAGGCGAATCGGGCGGGGCGGACGGATTTTTCCGTGCCTGAAGTTCCGCACCATGGTTCCGGACGGCGACAAGGTGCTGGCAGCCTATCTCGCCACCAACCCGGACGCCAACGCGGAATGGATCGCGACCCGCAAGCTGAAGAACGACCCGCGCGTCACCCGCGTTGGAGCAGTGCTGAGGAAACTCAGCCTCGATGAGTTGCCGCAGATCATCAACATCCTGCAGGGCGATATGAGCCTTGTCGGTCCGCGTCCGGTTGTGCGCGACGAACTAGAGATCTATGGCACATCCGCCGTCTACTATCTGAAATCGCGTCCGGGCCTGACCGGCCTGTGGCAGGTCAGCGGCCGCAACGATGTGTCCTATGACAGCCGCGTCGCCTTCGACCGTCACTATGTTGAGAACTGGTCGCTGTTCGAGGACGTTCGCATCATCATCAAGACCGTCCCGGCCGTCTGGATGTCGCGCGGTTCTTACTGACCGGCCGGTGGCCAATGCCAGACATTGGCGTCGGCCATTCGACGCAAGCTCATCGGGCGATGGGGCTATAGCGGATCGGAACGTTGAGTTGAAAACAGATTTGTTCGAAGCCTTTCGCGGCGGCCCGGTTTCCGGCCGCCTGCGGCGGGCGCGTTTGCTGGCCACATGCCTTGCCATGGCCCTCGTCGTCCCGGACATGGCCGCCGCCGGCGACTATCGCCTCGGCTCGCAGGACAAGCTCACCATCCGCGTCGCCGAATGGCAGACCGTGGAAGGCACATTCCGTGACTGGTCGGCGGTGAATGGCGAGTACACGGTCGGTCCATCCGGCACGCTGTCGGTGCCGTTCGCCGGCGAACTGCCGGCCTCCGGCAAGACCACGTCCGAAATCGCAACGGCGATCGGCGAGGCTTTGCAGAAAAAACTCGCTTTGTCAGACAGACCGGAAGCCTCGGTCGAGATGGCGCAGTTCCGGCCATTCTACATTTCGGGCGAAGTCCAGAACCCCGGCCAGTTTCCATATGTGCCTGACCTGACAGTGTTGAAGGCCATCAGCGTCGCCGGAGGCATCCGGCGAAACGCCGACTACGGACCTCAACTCGGCAAGGACTTGGTTACCGCCAAGGGCAATTTCGATGTCTCCGACGACCAGCGCATTCGGCTGATCGTCAGGCGCGCCCGCATCGACGCGGATATGGCCGGCAAGGCCAGTTTCGACGTGCCTAAGGAGGTCGAGGGCGATCCGAGACTGCCAGCCATCGTCGCGGACGAAATGACTATCCTGACAGCGGACCAAAAGGCGCTGAAGCTGAAGCTTGAAGCGCTCGACGATCTCAAAGGGGTTTTGGAATCCGAGATCGAATCGCTGCAGAAGAAGATCGTCAACCAGCAGCAGCAGGTCGACTTGGCGCAGCAGCAGCTCGCCAGCATCGGCCCGCTAGCGCAGAAAGGCCTGATCGCCAACGCCCGACTGCTGGATTCGCGCCAGTCGGTTGCCGACCTGCAGGGCAAGATCCTGGACTACGAAACCGCCATCCTCACCGCCAAGCAGTCGATCAGCAAGGCGAAGCAGGACGCCATCGATGCCCAGAACACCTTGAGTTCAAACCTCGCTACCGCCCGGCAGCAGACCGAAGCCGACCTGAACGAAGCCGCGCTGAAGGCGAATATGCAGAAAGGCCTGATAGCCCAGGCTACCGATCCCGCGACTGTGGCCGCCATGACAAATGATCAGCAGCCCGCCCTGCTTTATTCACTGGTGCGCAATGTCGACGGCAAGACCAGCGAAATCGCCGCCAAGGAAGACACACTCGTGCTGCCTGGCGATGTGATCAAGGTCAAGCTGGCGCCGCTGGCCAGCCAGTAGCCCACAGCCCGATACCATCCAGCATCTCAATCCGTCCCGTGAGGGGCGGATTTTTGCTGAGCACCATGCTTGCCAGGCGAAGGCTTCCCGCTGCCCTGACTTCAACCCGCGAGTTGATTGCTTATGACGACCCAGCGGCCGCCGGACGGCCGGCATGCCGGGGCCAATCAGCTTCACCCGTGGCCGCATCCGCCGGCGCCTGCGACCGCCGCGTGCGGGTAGTAACGGGCAGCCGCGCCAGCTTGAAGAAACTGTAGTACATCAAGAAGGAACCCGTAAAATAGGGGTTGAGTATCTCGACCTCGACGAAGGAACGAATCAGCAGCAGCACCATCACGCCGGCGAGGATCACCGGCTCGGCCCGCCATGTCTTGAAGACCACCGCCGACACGTGGCCGTAGAGCGTGCGCAGCACGATCAGCGATACCAGCGTCGCTCCGACGAAGCCGAGTTCGACAAGAGCCTCGATATAGGTGTTGTGGAAGTGGAAGCCGGTGCGGGTGGTGATGTAGAACTCGTTCCACAGCCGCTCGGCTTCGGCGAAGCCCTGCACCCAATAGGCGGCATAGCCGACGCCGAGAATCGGCGATTTCTGCACGGCATTCCAGCCCTGCTCCCACAGATAGGTCCGTCCGGTGAGCGTCGAATCCTTGCCGAAGAGGCCGAGGACGAAGTCCATCAGCCCGAGATTCAAGGCGACAAAGGCAGTCACGACCAGCAGACCGGCGCCGATCAGGAAAATCACCCGGCGGTAGCGCCGTGACAAAATTTTGCTCATCGCAAGAAGCGTCACCAGCGCCAGAACCGCCGGTATAGAGGCCATCGAGGTGGCGGAATGCGAGACGAACAGCAGATAGGCCGACAGCAGAATGAGAGGCGCTGTAAGCATGAGGCTCAGCCGGCCGCGCCTGTAAAAGGCAAGGAACACCACGCTGAAATATATGCCGAGCGAGGCGACAAAACCGAGCTGGTTCTTGGAGGCAAACGCGCCGACGAAATTGTAGGTGCCGTCGAGAACATCGTCGGAATAATTGCCGACCCGCAACGAATACAGCAGGATGAAGAAAATCCCGACCAGGGCGCCTATCGTCAATGCGCGCACGCTGACGGTGCGCGCCGCGATATAGGCACAAGCGATATGAGAGAGATATTGGAACGCCGTCCTTGCCGTGATGCCCGGCGCAACCGACCAGAAAATCGAGAAGCAGACATAGGCGGCAAACAGCAGCGGCAGCCAGGCGCTGGACAGATGCCGCAGAAACCGCCGGTAGTCGACCATGACGAGTGGAAGCCAGACCGCGTAGTAGGCCAGGATCAGCACCTGGCCGAAAATGAACGAATAGGAAAACGCCCAGATCGAGACGGCTACGGCAAAGGCGCCATAGACCGAGTTCTTCTCGGGATCGACCAGCAGGGACTTTGGAATCTTCATCTCAGAGTCCCGCCGACACGACCCAGTGCCGGCAAGCCATGAGCCGGCCGGATTTTTCGCAGACATGGGCGTGCAATAAACGGCTTCTCCATTGTGCAGTGCAATATAACCTATCGCGCCCGGCGCTCAATGGCAAATCCGGTCAACTTATCTTACGCGAATTGGCCAAGCGGCGGATACCGAGTCGTCGCACCTTGGAACAGGGCGATCCGTCACAAATCCAGAGGCAGTGGGCGGCCTGTTCCCATCGCGAGTCAGATATGATTTTCGGTTTTCCTGAGCGTCGAGGAGGCTTGCCTACGGGCTGCCAAGCCATTGAAGAGAGCCTGCGCGGGTCGCTCGATCATTGTATAAAGGACAATGGATACCGCTATGGACAGCGCGCATGCCACGATGCCGGCCAGCCCCTGCGCCATCAGCCCTGACTGATGCGGTAGCAGTTTGCTCGCCAGCTGGATCACATAGGGGTGCGAGAGGTAGAGCGAGTATGATGCATCTCCGAGCAAAACCAGAAATGTTATCGCGCGCGTCCGGGGGGGCGACCAAGACAAAGCGGCGGCGGTTAAAACCACGGCAGGGACGCCGTTCGCCAGAAGCCAGGGCAAATCAGGTATCATTTGCCGAATGGCTATTGTCGCCACGAAAATCGCAAGCATAAGCCACGTACGTCCCACGAAAAGCTTCGCACTATGCACATATGCCAGGTAAAGTAAGATGCCAAAAACAAATTCCAGCATCAGCGGATTTGTATAAAAGCGCCAAGCGACGTTTTCACTCTGGATGAATTGACCCATCGCCACGAGAACTACTATGAACATGGATGGCGACAGTGGGCCGCGCAGGCCGCAAGCTATGCACGCAGCATATATTGCATAGAAGAACATCTCATAATTGAGGCTCCAGCCGAGAAAGAGCAGCGGCTGAATCGAACCGTCGACCTTTTCGAACGGGATGAAGAACAGTGATTTCAGGATCGTTTCGCCGCTCACGACGGTCGAATTCAGCAGACCGGGTTTCATCAGCGCAATCAACACGATACCTGCCGTCAGCGTCCAATAGAGCGGAACGATACGAACTATGCGGCGGCGACAGAATTGCCAGGCGCCTTTGGCCTCATCGGTGGTGTAAGCGATTATAAATCCACTGATTACGAAGAATATATCAACGCCTGACGCTCCGAATCCAAAGATATTTTCCTTAAGACCAAACTCTATTTGAAAACCGCTTCCAATATGGAACAATACCACCGCAAAAGCGGCGACGAACCTTAGAACTTGGAGCCCGAGCAGCTTGCGACGAACATTGGTGCTGTCCGGCAGCACCGTTGGTGATTCTACGCCAACCGTCGAAGCTACAGTCATTTTGTCTCTTCCCAGCCAAGGTCCGCTTTCACACGGGCCTCAAGTTCATCGGCCATATGACCCTGGCCGATTTCATTTGGATGCGAGTCGCAGCCGCGTGAAGCAACTCCTCCCGGACTGTCGAATCGTATCAGAGCAATTTTTCTTTCACCCGCGGCACGACGGACCGCCACGGCCTTGTTCACGGCCGACACCGCGGCATCGAGGTCGGCGCCCCAAAGCATCGGGCCGATACCGGCATAGATCATTGCGCCAGGCGCGTTGGCGCGCAATTGGGCAAGCAAGTCCGCGTAGCGTGCGACAAAATCCGGCGGCCGCGCGCCACCACTGAAATCGTTGCTGCCGAGATGCACGACAATGACATTGGTATCAGGCAGTTGCTCCCGGTCAGGACGTGACGGCATCAGTCGCGTGTAGAGGTCGCGCATCGTTGCGTTGGTGCTGCCATCATAATTGCGGACAAGGCCCTTCCCGGATGCTGCAAGCGTCGTAACGTCTGCTCCAAAGCGGCGCGCCACGACTGCGGCAAAGGTCAAGTACTGGTTCTCGGTATCGGCGCTAAACCGGCATTTGGCGTCCTTGCCCTCGACGCCGTAACCCGCCGAGATGGAGTCGCCGATGACTAAAAAGCTGCGGGTTTTCGGCTGCGGCGGCAGAAAAGATCCGTCGGTCCGGATATCCTTGAGAACAGTCGCGCCGAATGACGCTTCGGTTCGGCGGACAAGACGCACGGCGTGCCGGGCGGCCACCGTATCCAATACGACTCTGTAGGTGTGTTCGCCCTTCTTCAAGTCAAGGCGGGATACAGCACCGTCAACATCAACGACCATGCTGTTGCGGCCTGTGTCGTCAAGCACTACGTCGAGCCATGCCCCTTGGAATTCAACCTCGATGGCAGTTCCCGGCCATTCAAATGTGGCTTGGGTTCCGGTCGCCAAAAAGCGACCAACCAGCCGCGCGCTGTGCAACTCCGATTCCCCGGCAAGCGCACAGCGATCAGTGAGCCCATTTAACCCAGCTGCCGCCAACACTGCTATCAGGAATGGCCGAAGACCGGCTACTTTCATCTAGAGTCAGCCTGTGAGAATGGCGAGTGCTACAAGAGCAGTAAACACCTTTTCTCGCAGATGCGAAAGAACTTTTCGCACATGCGAGATGCAGGGCGCGTGCGAAAAATCCGTCCTAAGGCGGTCGTCGCAAGCGGAAGCGCCCCGCCTGATGCCGGCGCCTTTTTAGACACTGGTCCTTTTCAGTCCCCGTCAGTTGGACTTTCGCAAGCACCCCGCTGGAGCGCTACCAAAGCGCTCCGCCGGTGATCTGGATGTTCTCCATGGTGATGCCCTTGGCGAGATCGGAGCACAGGAAGACCGCCAGTGCGGCGATCTCCCGCGGCTGCAGCAGGCGCTGCTGCGGGTTGCCCCTGGCGATCTCGGCCATCGCTTCCTCTGGCGTGCGCCCCTTGCCTTCGCGCTCCACGACCTGCGCCACATTGCGGCGCATCAGTTCGGTCTCGACCCAGGTCGGGCTGATCATAACGCAGGTGACGCCATGCGCCGCCCCTTCCAGCGCCACGCAGCGGGTGAGACCCAGCAGGCCGGCCTTGGACGCGCAGTAGGCCGGGTTGTCCTTCCACCCGACCAAGGCGGCCGTCGAGCCAATGTTGACGATGCGGCCCCAGCCGCGCTCGATCATACCCGGCAGCACGGCACGCGTGACGCGGAAGGCGCCGGTCAGGTTGGTGTCGACGATCTTGTCCCAAAGCGCGTCGGAATGGCCGCAGACCGGCTGCTCGGCGGTGGTGCCGGCGGCGTTGACCAGAATGTCGGCGGGGCCGATGGCCGTCTCGGCGTCAGCCGCGAAACGGTTGGTGACGTCGCTGTCGCGAACGTCAAGGTGTGCGGCGTGAACT
>NZ_RZPF01000149.1:0-10676 GCF_004022735.1 Mesorhizobium sp. M7A.F.Ca.AU.001.01.1.1 | reverse complement strand
GGTCGATCCGTCCTGAAAGTCATCGCCACACCGTTTCGGGCTGTGCCGCGCTCTCTCTCCATTACGCTCGGCTTCATGGTCTGGATCGCCGTCATCGGCGGCTGGTTCGCGCTGACCTATTCCGGAGCGGTCAAGGAAATGTTCCTGCCTCGCCCCGAATCCGTGTTGTCCACCACCATCAGCATGGCGCTTGACGGGTCGTTGTGGGAGCATGTTTTCGCCAGCGTCCAGGTGGTGTTGATCGGCTTCGTCCTTTCGAGCATCGTTGCGGTGCCGCTTGGATTGACGATGGGCACCTATCGCATCGTCCAGGCCGTTCTCGAACCGTTGGTCAATTTCATACGCTATCTGCCGGTGACGTCCTTCGTGCCGCTTTTCATCCTGTGGATCGGCATCGGCATCGAGCAGCGCGTTGCCGTCATCGTCTTCGGCGTCTTCTTCCAGCAGCTCGTCATGATCGCCGACAGCGCTCGCAGCGTCCAGCGCGACCTTGTCAACGCAGCCTATACGCTCGGCACGAAACGAGGCGACACGGTCTTCCACATCGTCTTTCCGGCCACGCTTCCGAGCGTGCTGGATGTGCTGCGCGTCACCATGGGCTGGGCCTGGACCTATCTCGTCGTGGCCGAACTCGTCGCCGCCCGCAGCGGACTTGGCTACATCTCGCTCAAAGCCATGCGCGGCTTTCAGGTCGACGTGATCTTCATGGCCATCGCCATGATCGGCATCCTTGGTCTTTGCACCGACCAATTGTTCCGGGGCATCCGCCGCCTCGTCGCTCCCTGGGCCAATTGAGGAACACGCACACATGGACGCCCTGAATCTTACGACGAAACCAAAGAGTTCCGACATAGGCATCGACAATGTGGTCCTGCGCTACGGCAAGGGTGACAATGCGGTGCTGGCGCTGGATGGCATTTCCTTTCACGTCGTGCCCAACGAATTCTGTGTGATCGTCGGCCCATCCGGCTGCGGCAAGTCGAGCCTGCTTTATCTCGTCGCCGGTCTTGAGGAGCGGACCGGCGGCATGATCGTAGTCGGCGGCAAGCCTGTTACCGAGCCGGGCCCGGATCGCGGCATGGTGTTTCAGGCATATACGCTGTTTCCCTGGCTTACGGTGGCGCAGAACGTCGAATATGGCCCGAAGCGGAAGGGCATTGCGCCGGCCGAGCGCAGGGTCATTGTCGAGCATTTTCTCCACGAGGTCGGTCTGGCAAAGTTCGCCAACCATTACCCGTCTCAGCTGTCGGGCGGCATGAAGCAGCGCGTTGCGATTGCGCGCGCGCTCGCCAATGATCCGGACGTGCTGCTGATGGATGAGCCTTTTGGAGCGCTCGACAGCCAAACCCGTCACAGCATGCAGAAGCTTTTGCTGAGGATCTGGGATCATTCCAAGAAGACGGTCCTGTTCGTTACCCATGACATCGACGAAGCGATCCTGCTGGCGGACAGGGTGCTCGTCATGTCCGGCCGGCCCGGTCAGATCAAGAAGGAAATCCGCGTAGGCCTCCCGCGTCCACGCAGCATGGATCTGGTCATGGAGCCGAACTTCATCGCCATGAAGCGGGAGATCCTCGAGCTCCTGAAGAACGACGAAGACGACGAGCACTAATGCATGTCGCTCAAAAGTGACCTCGGTTTTGGGCAGACGACATGCATGAAACAGACATCGGCAGTCTTCGGTGTGGATGATGAAACGGGCAAGGCATGAGCATCGAGGCGGCGGAATTTGACTATATCGTCATTGGCGCGGGCTCGGCCGGCTGTGTCTTGGCAAACAGGCTGAGCGCAGACCCGGCAGTTCGTGTCTGCCTGATCGAGGCGGGCGGCAGCGACGACCGCACCAGGGTGCGCGTGCCGGCCGGCATTCTCTCGCTCTACGGCAATCCGAACTTCGACTACGGCTACAAGGGCGTGCCGCAGCCGCTGCTCAACAACCGCCGCATACCGGTCAACCGGGGCAAGGTTCTTGGCGGGTCGAGTTCGATCAACTCGATGGTCTATATTCGTGGCGCCGCGCAGGACTACGATGAATGGGCAGCGCTTGGCTGTGCCGGGTGGTCCTATGCCGATGTCCTGCCCGTCTTCAAGAAATTGGAGCGGAACTGCCTGTTGCAGAGCCCCGCCTATCACGGATTCGACGGCGAATTGCTGGTCGACAATCCGCGCGATCCCAACGTGGTATCCAGCCTGTGGGTTGAGGCGGGCAGAGGCGTAGGCCTGCCCGAGAACCGCGACTTCAATGCCGGTGGCCAACTCGGCCTCGGCATCTACAACGTCACCCAGAACAGAGGCGAGCGCTTCTCGGCCTACAGCGCCTTTGTCCGGCCGATTCTCGGCCGCTCGAATCTACGGATATTGTCAGGCGTCGAGGTTCTTGATCTGGCGATTGAACGCGAGCGCGTCACCGGCGTCAACGTGATCAGGGAAGGCGCAACCCAACGGTTGGGGTGCCGAGCGGAGGTCGTCCTCAGCGCGGGTGCGATCGGATCGCCGCGCATTCTGCTTGCTTCCGGCGTCGGCCCGGCCGGGGAGCTGAAAGCAGCGGGGATTGAACCGGTCGCGAACCTGCCAGGCGTCGGTAAGAACTTGCGCGACCATGTCGATGGCATGATCACGGTGCGATCGAACAGCCGCAAGACGCTCGGCCTTTCACTTGCCAATCTTCCGGCGATGCTGGCGGCGCCGTTCCAGTATTTCGCCCGGCGCAAAGGCATGCTGACGACCAACTATGTCGAAGCCGGCGGCTTTGCCAGGACGAAGTATGCCGGGAGCATACCCGACATTCAGTTCCACTTCGTGCCGGGCTATCGCAGCCATCGCGGTCGGCTCGTCGAATATGGCCACGGCTATGCCGTGCACACCTGTGTGTTGAGACCCGGGAGCGTCGGCGAAATCACGCTTCAACGCGACGGCACCCGCCGCAATATGCTCATAGACCATCGCTTCTTCAGTGACGAACAGGATGCCCTGACCCTCGTCGAGGGCATAAAGGTCGCGCGTTCGATCCTGGCTTCGCCGGTTTTCGGCGGCATCCGCGGACCGGAAATCCTGCCTGGGCCCAACGTGAACACCGATGACGAGATTCTCGCCTATCTGCGTGCCGAGGCTCTTACCGTCTATCATCCGGTTGGCACGGCCAGGATGGGCAACGACGCCATGGCGGTGGTTGATCCCGCCGGTCTCAAGGTGCGCGGTTTCGACAATCTGCGCGTCGCTGATGCCTCCGTCATGCCGACATTGATCGGTGGCAACACCAATGCGCCATCCATGATGATTGGCGAAAAGGCGGCTATGGCAATACTGGCGTAGCCGTCTGCGCGCGGCCAATTCAGCATTTAGGAACAAGCTAACCACTGCCACATGAAATCGTAATTTTCGCTGCCCGGTCCCTCCAGTAAACCAACGATCAGACCTCCGCCGCATGCGCAGAAACTCTCGGGGAGAGCCAGAAAGGGCCGCTGAATGCCAGTCGAAACAGTAGACACGCTTGTTGTTGGCGGCGGCCAGGCGGGGCTGGCGATGAGCGAGCATCTGAGCAAGTGCGGCGTGCCCCATCTCGTGCTGGAGCGGGACCGCATCGCCGAACGCTGGCGTAGCGAGAGATGGGACTCGCTGGTTGCCAATGGTCCCGCCTGGCATGACCGTTTTCCCGGCATGGAATTTCCCAATGCCGGTCCGGATGCCTTTATCGGCAAGGAGAAGGTCGCCGACTATTTTGTCGCTTACGCCGACATGATCGCTGCCCCCATCCGCTGCGGCGTGGAGGTCAGGAAAGTGGAAAGGCTTGTCGGCCGTCCCGGCTTCCGGATCGAAACCTCGGATGGCGTGATCGAAGCCAGGAGCGTGGTTGCCGCCACCGGCGCTTTCCAGCATCCGGTCATCCCGGCCGTCGTTCCCGGGGACGCCGGACCTATGCAGATACATTCCAGCGCCTATCGCAATCCCGGCCAACTGCCCGCAGGCGCGGTGCTGGTGGTCGGCTCCGGGTCTTCGGGGGTGCAGATCGCCGACGAACTCCAGCGTGCGGGACGGCGGGTTTATCTCTCGGTCGGGCCGCACGATCGGCCGCCGCGGGCCTATCGCGAACGTGACTTCTGCTGGTGGCTGGGGGTTTTGGGCAAGTGGGACGCGCAGGCGCCTGCGCCCGGCACCGAACATGTCACCATCGCGGTCAGCGGCGCGCGTGGCGGCCAGACGATCGACTTCCGGCGCCTTGCCGCGCAAGGGATGACGCTGGTTGGCCGGACCGAATCCTACAGGCACGGTGTGATGATTTTCGCACCCGATCTGGCCAAGAATATCGCGCGCGGCGATGCGAATTACATGTCGGTTCTGGACGAGGCAGATGCCTATGTCGCCCGCAACGGCCTCGACCTTCCCCCAGAGCCCGAGGCCCGCAAGATCGGCCCGGACCCGCGATGCATGACCGATCCCATTCTCGAGCTGAACCTGTCGGAAGCCGGGATAGGTTCGATCATCTGGGCGACGGGATTCACCGTCGACTACAACTGGCTGAAGGTCGATGTGTTCGACGAAAGGGGCAAGCCGAAGCACCAGCGCGGTGTGTCGACCGAGCCCGGCATCTATTTCCTCGGACTGCCTTGGCAATCGCGCAGGGGGTCGAGCTTCATCTGGGGCGTCTGGCACGACGCGCAGCATGTGGCCGACCATATTTCCACGCAGCGCAAATACCTAGCCTACCATGCGTCCGCGAAGCGCGAGACCAAGGTGGCATAGACACGGCACCTCAAACGGGATGCCCCGACCTCGAGCCTGATCCGACGGAGACCAAGATGGCGCATACAAGAATTCGAAAGTTCAACACCAAGGACACTTATCCCGAGCAGAAGCTCGACAATGATCTGTGCCAGGCGGTCGTTACGCGGGGCGGCAGGACCGTCTATCTGCGCGGCCAATGTCCGCAGGACCTCGACACGGCCAAGAACATCGACAGCCATGATCCGGTCGAGCAGACACACAAGGTCATGCAGAACATCCGCCAGCTGATCGAGGAGTGCGGCGGCACCATGGAGCACCTGGTCAAGGTGGTGGTCTACATCACCGATGTGCGCCATCGTGAGGCGGTCTACCGTACCATGGGCGCGTATATCAGAGGCGTGCATCCCGTCTCGACCGGCCTTGTCGTGCAGGCCCTGGCGCGGCCGGACTGGCTGGTCGAGATCGACGGCACCGCCGTCATTCCGGACTGATTGCGATGACCTTTTCCATTGTCGCGCGGTGCGGCCGCACCGGCATGTTCGGGGTCGCGGTGTCCTCCTCGTCGCCTGCTGTTGCGGCGCGCTGCGCCTATGCGCAGGCGGGCGCCGGGGCCATTGCCAGCCAGAACGTCACCGATCCTACGCTTGGACTGCGCGGTCTCGAATTGCTGGCGCGCGGCGCGTCCGCGGCGGAGGCGATTGCCATATTGAAGCGCACCGGTGCCTATCCCGAATACCGGCAGGTGCTGGCTGTCGACGCCGCTGGAGCGACCGCGATCCATTCGGGTCCCAAAGCTCTTGGCATCTGGGCGGAGGCGCGAGCTGACAATGTCGCCTGCGGCGGCAACATGCTGGCCCATGATGGCGTGCCGCAAGCGATGGTCGAGGCCTTCCTGGCGTCGGAGGGGCATCTCGGCGACCGCCTCATCGCGACTATGCGCGCGGCGCTGACAGCCGGCGGCGAGGCTGGCCCTGTCCATTCCGCCGGCATGAAGCTGGTGCGTGAGGTGGCGTGGCCGGTCGCCGACCTGCGCTGCGACTGGACCGACGATTGTCCTATCGAGCAACTGGCGGCGCTGTGGCAACTCTACAAGCCACAGCTCGATGCCTATGTGACCCGCGCGATCAACCCATCCGATGCGCCGAGCTACGGCGTGCCGGGCGACGAATAGTCAAGACAGGGGTCACCTGCGATGAGTGAACTCAGCCACAAGGACTGGATCGGCAAGGCGTCCGCGATCCGTTTTCGTGACAAGGCGTTCATCGACGGCAAGACGGTCGCGGCGCGTTCGGGCCGGACCTTTGCCAGCGTCAATCCGGCAACGGGCGAGGTGCTGGCCGAAGTGGCGTCCTGCGGCGAGGAAGACATCGATCTGGCGGTTGCCGCCGCTAGGCGCAGCTTCAACGCCGGCGTCTGGTCGCGCACCAGCCCGGCGCACCGCAAGGAGGTGTTGCTGCGGCTGGCGCAGCTGCTGCGCGACAACCTGCATGAACTGGCCCTGCTTGAATCGCTGGACATGGGCAAACTGGTCAGGGATGCGGCCTCGGTCGACGTCCCCGGTTCGGCGGCGATCTTCCAATGGTATGGCGAGGCCATCGACAAGATCTATGGCGAGGTGGCGCCGACCGGCGAAGGCGATCTGGTGCTGGTGCGGCGCGAGCCGCTTGGCGTGGTCGGCGCGGTGGTGCCGTGGAACTTCCCGCTCGACATGGCGACCTGGAAGTGCGCGCCGGCGCTGGCGGCGGGCAATTCGGTGGTGCTGAAACCCGCCGAGCAGTCGCCTCTGTCGGCCCTGCTCCTGGCGGAGCTGGCGATGGAGGCGGGCCTGCCTGCCGGCGTGCTCAATGTTGTGCCCGGCCTTGGCGAAACCGCCGGCCAGGCGCTTGGCCGCCATATGGATGTGGATTGCCTCGCCTTCACCGGTTCGACCGCGGTGGGCAAGATGTTCCTGCAGTACTCCGGGCAGTCGAACATGAAGCAGGTCTGGCTGGAGACCGGCGGCAAGAGCCCCAACCTCGTCTTTGCCGACTGCGGGGATCTCGATGTGGTGGCCGATATGGCGGCCTTCGGCATCTTCTTCAACCAGGGCGAGGTCTGTTCCGCCAATTCACGCCTGCTCGTCCAGCGCGGCATCAAGGATGCCTTGGTGGAGAAACTGGTGCAGCGTGCGGCGGCCACGCAGCCCGGCGATCCGCTCGATCCGATTTCGAAAATGGGCGCGATGGTCGATAGTCGCCACGCCGCCAATGTCATGCGCTTCGTCGAGGCCGGTAAAAAGACCGCGCGCCTGGTCGCGGGCGGCGACATGGTCACGGTCAATGGGCGCGGCAGCTTTGTCCAGCCCACCATTTTCGACGATGTCACGCCTGCCGATCCGATTGCCCGCGACGAGATCTTCGGGCCGGTGCTTTCGGTCATTGCCTTCGATGACGAGGCCGACGCGATCCGCATCGCTAATGACAGCCCCTACGGGCTCGCCGCATCGCTGTGGACCGACAGCCTGTCGCGCGCGCACCGCATCGCCGGGCGGCTGCAGGCCGGCACAGTTTCCGTCAACAAGGTCGACGCTCTGAGCCCGATGACGCCGTTCGGTGGTTTCAAGCAATCCGGCTTCGGCCGCGACCTGTCGCTGCATGCGCTCGACAAGTACACCGCGCTCAAAACGACATGGATCAAATATTGATGGGCGCCTAGAGCGCATCGCGATCGAACGGATTCAAGTGATGCGCTTTAGGCCTTTGCTCCATGCATGTCGTTTGCGCAAAACCGGGGCCACTTTTGCGCGACATGCATTAGGCTTGATCGAAGCCCTCAAACCGGCAACATAGCCAGCCATGCCGCTACGCTTCACGCTCAGACAGCTGGAATATTTCGTTGCCGTGGGCGAAGCCGGCTCCATCGCCAAGGCGGCCGAGCAGGTCAATGTGTCGCCGCCATCGATTTCGGCCTCGATCGCGCAGTTGGAAACCGAGTTCGGCGTCCAGCTTTTTGTCCGCAAGCATTCGCACGGCCTCTCGCTCACCGCCGGTGGCCGCATCTTCCTCAAGGAAGCCGCCCGGCTGCTCAATGATGCCGATGCCTTGCATGACGTCGCCGGCGATTTTGCCGAGAAGGTGCGCGGCCCGCTGGCGGTGGGATGCCTGCTGACCTTTGCGCAGATCGTGCTGCCGGCGCTGCGCATGCGGTTCGAGCGTGCTTATCCCGATGTGCGCGTGCGCCAGTTCGAGCGCAATCAGGGGCAATTGCTTGAGATGCTGCAGCGCGGTGAAATCGACCTTGCCCTGACCTACGATCTCGAACTGTCGCAGGATATGACCTTCGAGCCGCTGATGTTGGTGCCGGCCTATGTCATGCTGCCGGCGGGCCATCGTTTCGCGGCCAAGGCGTCGATCACGACGGAGGAACTGGCCGACGAGCCGATGGTGCTGCTCGACCTGCCGTACAGCCGCGAATATTTCCTGTCGGCATTCCACCAGCGAGGGATCCGGCCCAACATTGCCGAGCGCACCGGCGACATTGCGGTCATGCGCTCCATGGTGGCCAACGGCTTCGGCTACGGCATCGCCAACATGCGGCCGCTCAACACGCTGGCGCCGGACGGCAAGCCGCTCGTCTTCGTGCCGTTGGACGGTGACCTGCGGCCGCTGACCATGGGCGTCGCCTTGCCCAATTCCGAACATCGTACGCAATCCGCCCAGGCGTTCATCGACCACTGCCGGCATTTTGTCGTCGAGCAAGGTGTGTTCGGCGCCGAGCGGGCCGTCGGCCAGGCAGCGCTTCCGCAGAAGTAGCGCCCGCTTACGCCAGTTGCTGGTCGGCAAGCCGCTTCAGCAATTTTTCCAGCATGTTGTCGCAGCGGCGCATCTGCTCGACGCTGACGAATTCGTCCGGCTTGTGCCCTTGCGCCATCGACCCCGGTCCGCACACGACCGTCGGCGTGCCGAGATCGCGGCTGAACAGGCCGCCTTCCGTGCCGAAGGCCATCTTGATGGTATTGTTGGCGCCGGTCAGCGATTTGACGAAGGCGACGGCTTGCGAACTGGCTGGCGTGTCCAGGCCGGGATAGGTGTTGGTGATGTCGATGTCGATTGCTGCCTCGGGCGCGATGGTCGAGGCTTCGGAAGCAATATGAGCAGCCTCCTTGCGCAGGCGGTCGAGAATCTCGTGCGGGTCGTCGGCTGCGACATTGCGGATCTCGAAGTCGACCTGGCAAAGGTTCGGCACGATGTTCAGCGCCACGCCTGCGTTGATCTTGCCGACATGGACGGTCGTGTATGAGATGTCGTAGTCGCCGTCGCGGGCGCCATCGCGCACCAGCCGGTCCTGTTCGCGGCGCAAGGCGGCGACGAAGTCGCAGCCGAGATGGATGGCGTTGAGCGCCAGCGGGGCCAGCGCCGAATGGCCTTCGCGCCCCTTGCAAAGCGCGCGTGCGGCAAGCTTGCCCTTGTGCCCCGTCGCCACCTGCATATCGGTCGGCTCGCCGACAATGCATAGCAGCGGCCGATGCGGGGCCGCTTGCAGCATGTCGACCAGGCTGCGCACACCGATGCAGCCGATCTCCTCGTCGTAGGAGAGTGCCAGGTGCAGAGGCGTCTTCAGCGTCATTTTCGCGGCCTTGAGGCACGCGGCGAGCGCGCAGGCCACAAAACCCTTCATGTCGGCCGCGCCGCGTCCGTAAAGCTTGCCGTCACGGTTCGTCATCTCGAAGGGCGGCAGCGTCCAGGCCTGGCCGTCGACGGGAACGACGTCGGTGTGACCGGACAGCATGATGCCGGAAGCATCAGTCGGTCCGATGGTGGCAAAGAGGTTGGCCTTGTGGCCGTCCTCGCTGTGGATGATCTGGCTGGCAGTGCCGTGTGCGTCTAGCAGGTCCGCCACGTAGTTGACGAGGGCGAGGTTCGAGTCGCGGCTCACCGTCGGGAATGCGAGCAGCTTTTCGAGGATCTGGATGCTGTCCATGCGTCTTGTGTCTCATTGGCCGTCGGTACTTCTAGCATCGCGTGGCCGGGGCCTTGAAGTCGCATTTGGCTCAGTCGGGATTCAGCGGATGCTAATCCGGATGTGTGCGATTAGGCGCGGCCTAACCGGCACAGAAGAAATCTGTTGTTTTCCGGCGCTTGCCGCAACTTATGAATGGTCTCACGGCATCAACCCACTGGGCTGGCCGGCTTGCGTCACGCCTCGAAACCATGATCGGGCGTGCTGCAGGGCGACGCTGGCAGGAAGGCACGTTCCATGCGCGATCCGCGTTATGATATTCTGTTTGAGCCCGTGAAGATCGGTCCGGTGACCGCCAAGAACCGCTTCTATCAGGTGCCGCATTGCAATGGCGGCGGCTATCGCGACCCTTCGGCCGCGGCCGAGATGCGCCGCACCAAGTCGGAAGGCGGCTGGGGCGTCATCTTCACCGAGCAAACCGAGATGCACCACACATCGGAGATCACGCCCTTCATCGAGCTCAGGCTGTGGGACGATGCCGATATTCCGGCGCTGGCGAAGATGGCCAAGGCAATGCACCAGCATGGCGCGCTGGCCGGCATCCAGCTGGCCTACTCAGGCATCAACGGGCCGAACCTCTACACCAAGGAAGTGCCGCGCGGGCCGTCGGCCCTGCCGATCCGCACCTTCACCAACGATCCGGTGCAGGCGCGCGCCATGGACAAGCAGGATATTCGCGACCTGCGCCGCTGGCATCGCAATGCCTTCAAACGGGCGAGGCTCGCGGGCTTCGATTTGGTGTGCCTCTACGGCGCGCATGGCTTCGGCATCATCCAGCACTTCCTGTCCACGGCCACCAACCAGCGCAGCGACGAATATGGCGGCTCGCTGGAGAACCGCTCGCGGCTGATGCGTGAGCTGATCGAAGAGGGCAGGGACGCTATCGGCGACACGTGCGGCCTGACGCTGCGGCTGTCGCTGGACGAGATGATCGGTGAGCTCGGCTTCGCCAATTC